>NZ_JBARYR010000129.1:0-4141 GCF_049648075.1 Rubrivirga sp.
CGTCGTGTTGTCTCGGTATCGCCCCACCGTCGTGCTGCGCGGCAGCGGCGGAGGACGACGGTCCGGGGCGATCGGGTTTCGACAGGGCCTGATCGTCTTTCAGTTCGTGGCGACGCTCGCGCTGCTCATCGGCTCCATGGTGGTGCTCCTCCAAATGCGATATGTCGAGGGCAAAGACCTTGGATTCGAGAGCGAGTCGCGAATTCTGGTCCACGTACCGAAGGGCGACGACGCCCGCGCGCGCTTCCGCGAGACCGCTAGCCAGTCGCCTGCGATTCGGCACGTGACGTACGCGATGGGAGGCCCGACCAAGAACGGCCGCCTGAGTCAGACCTACACGTGGGACGGCGTATCGCTCAGCGAGGCCCAGTCGCTCCAGACGATCCCCGTCGACGCCGAGTTCGTCGATACGTTCGGGCTTCGTCTCATCGCTGGACGCGCGCTGGCGCCGGACGACGAAGTCGATCCGCACGGCCGCGTCGTCCTCGTCAACCGGTCGATGACGGAACGAATGGGGTTCGAGACGCCCGATGCGGCTGTCGGCGCGGCACTCCGTGGTGAAGGCGGTGAAGGGGCACTGGGTCTGCTCGACATCGTCGGCGTCGTTGAGGACTTTCACCACGGGTCGCTGCACAACGGGATCGACCCGTCGGTGATGCTCTACTGGCCCCGGTGGACGAGCTGGGCCGGCATCACGCTGGCGTCTGCCGGTGGCAGCGCAGGCATCGACGCGGTCGAGGGCGCGTTCGAGGCGGTCTACCCGGATACGCACTTCCGCTACGAGTTTCTCGACGACCAGCTCGCGGAGTTGTACGACGACGAGCGCCGCATCGCGTCCACCCTGCGGATGTTCACCGGCCTCTCCGTCTTGATCGCATGCCTCGGATTGTTCGGGCTGGCGGCGCTCACGGCGGCCCAGCGCACGCGCGAGATCGGCGTCCGGAAAGTGCTCGGAGCTAGCGCAGCGTCGATCGTGGCGCTGCTGTCGAAGGAGGTCGTTCGGCTCGTCGGAGTCGCACTTCTCGTCGCCTCTCCACTCGCCTACATCGCGATGCGTCGCTGGCTAGACGGGTTCGCCTACCGCGTCGACCTCGGACCGGTCCCTTTCTTGGTCGCAGGTGCGCTCGTGCTCGTGGTCGCCTTGGCAACTGTCGGCGGTCATGCTCTCCGTGCGGCAACGGCGGATCCGGTGAGCGCCCTTCACGCTGACTGACCTGCTCGCTGACCAATCTCTCGTCGCCTCCCTTACCGGGTCGTGCCTCAGGCGATCGAGCGCCTCCTCCTCTACCGATTCACCTCGCCATGCGGTACCCCTTTGCCGCGCTCCTGTGCGCGCTCCTCATTCCGGCCTCGCTCGCGCAGACAGCCGACGAGGTTGTCATCACGGCCGACGTCGAGCGGTTCTGGCAGGCGTTCGATGCCGTCTCCGCAGCCCCGGATAGCGTGGCACAGTACCGACTCCTTGATGAACTGTTTGTCGCTCCGGGCACTCCCGGCCTCCACGCGCTCATGGAGCGCCGCGGCTACACGGCGGAGGAGTACGTGACCACGATCCTCGGTGCCCCTCGATTCTGGGCGTCCGTCCGCGAGAACACGCTCCGCGCTGGTGACTACGCCGAAGAGATCGGACAGGTGGTCGAGCGGCTCCGCGCGCTTTATCCCGCCTTGCGTCCCGCTCAGATTTTCTTCACGGTCGGCGCGCTTCGTACCGGCGGAACGACACTTGGAGACCGTGTCCTGATCGGTTCTGAGATCGCGATGGCGGACAGCGCAGCCGTCACCGACGAACTGCCCGACTGGCTCCGTGACAACCTCCGTCGCCACTTCGATTCGAACCCCATCGAGGACGTGGTCTTGCTCAACGCGCACGAGTACGTCCACACGCAGCAGGGAGAGTTCGGGGCCGACCTCCTTTCCGTCGCCCTCCAGGAGGGGGTGGCCGAGTACGTCTCGGTGCTCGCCGCCGAGCAGCCGTCGGCAGCGCCGTCGGTCGCCTTCGGCCAGTCCAATGAGCCCCGAGTCCGCGACCGATTCGCAACCGAGATGTTCAGCGGGCGGTGGAACGACTGGCTATACAACAACACAGAGAACACGTTCGGCGTCCGCGACCTCGGCTACTACGTCGGCTACGCCATCGCTGAACAGTACGTGGAGCGCTCCGCGGACCGGACGCGAGCCATCGCCCGTCTCATCGAACTCGACTACCAGGACCCATTGGCGGTCGAGACGGTCGTTGAGGCGTCGCGGTACTTCGACCGCCCCCTCGACGACCTCCGAGCGGACTACGAACGGGAGCGGCCGACAGTGGTTCGGATCGCCGAATTCGAGAATGGAACCCATGACCTCGACCCCGCGATCCAGCGCGTCAACGTCACGTTCTCGGCGCCGATGAATCCGAGGTTTCGCGGCTTCGACTATGGACCACTCGGGGAGGACCACGTGCTCCGCGTCACCCAGTTCGTCGGCCTCAGCGACGACCGCCGTACGATCGCGGTCGACGTGGCTCTACGCCCTGGCTCCCGGCACCAACTCACGCTCTCCGACCAGTTCCGCGACGACGCCGGGCGGTCGCTGGTCCCGTACACGATCGACGTAACGACCGGGAGCAGTCCAGGTCGCTGAGCAGGCCGAGGAGGTTCGAGCGCCCCAAGAAGCCGTACGGGGTTCGAACACACCCACGGAAATGGCGACGATCTTTCTCGCCTCGTTCTCCTCGCGAGCCAACTCGAACACCATCGGATCGCCGACCCGAATCACCGAGCCATCGAAGGGACGGGTGACCTCCTACTCCGAGGCGGCCTTCGCGCTCGGGTCACGACGGGCACGGTACCGGGGCCTCCCAAAGACGCGCCTCCAGCACATCGCGACGGCGGCGGAGATGAACCTGAAGCGGGCGGTAGCGTGGCTCGACGGGGTGCCCCGGTTCGGTACGCGGGTGTCCCACTTCGCCCGGCTGGCGGTCGCCGCCTGAATTCGCCAACAGCGTCGGGATACGTGTAAAATGTCATCATAGCGCGACGGCCTCTCCGCGCCCGTCGGCTCCCGAGACATCCCACGAATCCAGATGGTCCTGCTCCGAGGTACCCGCCGCCTGCTCAAAGGAGCGACGGCCCTTCTCAGCGACGGGCCGTCACCGGACGTCGGGCCACTGGAGACGTGGTACGCCAATACGGTCGCGCTCCCGTATCCCGGCCGCTCGCTCGTGCTCTTCACCGCAGCCGACACGATGCTGAGCGTCGTGGCCCCAGGGCGTTCGCTTCGAACGACGCTCCCCGTCTTCCGGCGCCGGGTCCCTCTGCTACTCTTGCGCCTCGGGCTGCCCGGCGCGTGGATCCAGGCGCGAGCCGACGCGCTCGCGGATGTCCACGTCGCGCGCGCGGGCGCTCAGACGACCGACCGGCGCGTGCTCGGCACGATGCTCGACGCGACCTATCAGATCCGAGCGGAGGCCGAGGCGGCAGGAGCGTTTGACCGCCTCGACCTCGACCGAGTGGAGGACCGCCTCGCCGACGTCCCCCTCGGCGCGATCGGGTACGGGCGTCCGGCCGGTGCAGTGGCTCGGATGGCGGAGTCGTAGCCGACGAGCTACGCCTCTGCCCGCGCCTGTTTCACGATCCGGCCGACGACCGACCGGCTCGCGCTGGCCTCGTCGCCGCTCTCGTGAGCGAGCGCGGCGTGGATCTTCCTAACCGAGAGGTCGGTGGTGCGCGCGAGTTCTGCGATCCGCTCCGCTACGTCCCCGTCTGTGGCCGGTCGACCGACGTGGCGACCGCGCGCCTTGGCAGCGGCCATCCCGGCCTGGACCCGCTCGGCGATCAGCGCCGACTCCAGCTCGGCCATCGCGCCGATGACGGCAAACATCGCCCGGCCCATCGGGCTCGTCGTGTCGACGTTGTCCTGGACGGAGACGAACCGGACGCCGAGGTGGTCGAACTCGTCGAGCGCGCGGACGAGGTGGGACACGCTCCGGGCGAACCGGTCGAACTTCCAGACGAGCACGCAGTCGAGCTCGCGCCGCCGAGCCGATGCCATAAGCCGGTCGAGGTCGGGGCGGCCCTCCTTGCGGCCCGACACGGCGACGTCGGTGTAGGCGGCCACGACCGTGAGCCCGGCGCGGCCGGCGAAGGCGCGGAGTCCGTCG
>NZ_JBARYR010000130.1:0-4453 GCF_049648075.1 Rubrivirga sp.
GCGCCCGGCTGCTCGGCGTACGCCTCGGCGTCCATGGTCGCGATCAGCTCGGCGCGGGCCGCGTCCTCGAGGTCGACGAACGAGCCGTTCGCGCGGCGGTCCACGGCGTCGAGGCCGGCCACGAACTGGTCCCGCTCTTCGGGCGCGTACCAGTCGGTCAGCATCATGTCGATAAACTGCGGCACGCCGGCTTCGGCGGCACCTGGCGTGTCGGTCTCCGGGATGATCTGGTCGACGATGGCGGCCAATAGAATCGGCTGGGTGCCGGTGAGCGTTTGGTACTCGTAAGCCGCCAACTCTGCTCCTCCCGGCGTCTTGCAGCCGGCGAGCAAGCCGGACGCGAGCGGGACGGTGGCCACGCCGCCGAGCACGGCAGAGAGCCGGCGAAGCGCGCTGCGACGGTCGATGGTGGGATTAAACATGGGATCGGGCCGTCCTCGAGGTCGCGCCCTCGCGGACGCATCGAGGCCGGGGCTTAGGAGATGGCAGGAACGGCGGCCTCGGTGGCCGGCGTGAGCGACGCGCTCGGCGCGTCCGCGGCGGGCTCAACGGTGGTGACCTCGGAGCGGTCGACGCGGTCGTTGAACAGGAAAATGAACAGCACGAGAACGACCGCGGCGAAGACGGCTGGGATCCACCAGAACTGGGTCCACTCGGCCAGCGGCAGCGTACCACGTCCGGCCAGGAACGAGTTGTAGACCGCGCCCGCGACCTGCGCGCCGATCAGCATGCCGACGCCGTAGGTGACCAGAACCAGCAGGCCTTGAGCCTGACCGCGAACGGCCGGCGTGCTCTTCTTCTCGACGTAGATCTGACCCGTCACGAAGAAGAAGTCGTAGCAGATGCCGTGGATCAGAATGCCGCCGACGATCATCCAGGTCACGGCCTCCGGCGCCGCCAACGCGAACAGAGCATAGCGGACGACCCAGGCGAACATGCCCGCGGCCAGCATCCACTTGACGCCCCACCGCACGAACAGCAAGGGCATCAGCAACATGAACGCGACCTCGGACACTTGTCCGAGCGACTGCGTCGCGGCGATGTTCTCGAAGCCGGTCGCCTCGAGGAAGAGCTGGGTAAAGTTGTAGTACGCCGCGAGAGGGATGCAGATCAGCAACGACGCGGCCAGGAACACGAAGAACGGCCGGCTCGCAAGCTGCCGGAAGGCGTCGACACCGGCGATGCTCGCGACCGAGACCGGCTGGCCCTTGGCGACCGGCGGCGTGTTCGGGAGCGTGAACGAGAACAGGCCCAGGATGATCGACCCGACGCCGGTCATGTAGAGTGGCCACGCGGTCGCCTCGGCCGTCACGCCCAGGACGGGCGATAGGACGAACGAGATCGAGAGCCCGGCGATGATCCAGCCGATGGTCCCGAACACTCGGATGATGGGAAACTCTTTCTCCTGGTCCTCGAGTTGCTCGAACGCGATCGTGTTCGACAACCCCAACGTCGGCATGTAGCACAGGTTGTAGGCCAGCAGCGCCAGGATGAAGATGGTCGGGTTGCCGATCAAGGACGGCGCGGCCAGCATGAACACGCCGCCCAGCAAGTGCAGCACGCCGAACACGTTCTGAGCCGCGAAATAGCGGTCGGCCACGAGTCCCAAGAAGAACGGCGCCACGATGGCCGCGACGGGGTTGACGGTGTACGGCCAGTGCGTCAGGTCGCCGAGCCCTTCGGCGGCCATGTAGACGGCGACCGTCGTGTACCACGCGCCCCAAACGAAGAACTCCAAGAACATCATCGTGCTCAAGCGAGCGCGGATGGCCATTGACGTTGCAGATGCCATGTCGGTCGTGGGCTAGAGCGAGCGGATGCGGACGGCGCGGACGCGGAGCGTGTCGCCGTGGTCCTGAATCCCGATGATCCCGGTGCGCCGCGTTCCATAGGCCGGGAAGGTGTCGGCATCGCGGAACTTGCTGACCGCCAGGCGCGCGTTCCAGTCGTCCGAGCCTTGCTCGGCCTCGAGGACGAGGCGGCCGTTCAGCCAGTGCTCGAGGCGGTCACCGTCCGCGACGATGCGCGTCGTGTTCCACGCGCCGCCGGGGCGCTCGGCGCCGGGCTCGGGCACGTAGAGGTCGTAGAGCCCGCCGACACGGTGCGACGGGTACTGGCCGTCCGGGTGGCACGAGTCGTCGAGGATCTGGGCCTCGAGGGCGGTCCGCCAGATCGGAGCCAGGTCGGCGCTCTCCTCGCCCCGGTAGAAGATGCCGCTGTTGCCGCACTCCTGAACGGCCCACTCGACCTCGAGGGCGAAGTCGCCGTACGGCCCGCCGGGCGCGACCAGGTCGCCGTCCCAGTCGCCGCCGTCGGGCACGAGGATCATCACGCCGTCTTGGACGGACCACTTGTCGGAGACCTCGTCGGTGGCGTAGCCGTGCCAGCCCTCGAGGGTGGCTCCGTCGAACAGGTCGGTCCAGCCGTCGGCCTCACCGTCCTCGAGGACGGCGCGGGCCGTTTGGTCTGCCATTCCGCCGCAGGCCACCAACGGGAGCAGGAGGAGAAACGAAGCGAGGCGCATCAACGAACCATGAAGGGTTGTCAATGTAGGCCTATCTGCGTCAGCGTGAAAGCCCTTCCACGGTCCCGCGGCGGCCTCGAGGACGGTGGTGGCTGTCCCGAGAGCTGGCAGGCCTAGACGTCCCGCGACCGGAGCTCGATCTGGAAGTCGCCGCGGGCGCTGCCGCTGCCCTGGAGCGTCCCCTCGATGATGCCGGGGTCTTCGTTGACGAGAACGCCCGAGAGGCTCCCGATAAACGGCGCTCGGTCAAACGCGAGGCGCAGGAACAGCCTCCCCTCGACGAACGACGAACCGCTGTCGATAAAGAAGGCGAGGTCCCCCTCTGGAATGTCGCGGACGGTCCCCTGGCCTGCGACCTCGACGCCGTTGTCGGTCATGCGGACGGTTACGGGGTAGCGAGGCGCACCCTCGACGACGGGATCGAACACAACGCCCTCCCAGACTCCAGTCACGCCGATGGCGTCGGGGCCGCTGCTGTCGCAGGCGGAGAGCGTCAGGAGCGCGACGAGCGCGAGCGGGACGAGAGCGAAGCGGCTGATCATCGAGGACGAGATAAGGTCAGTGCGAAGCTAGCCGACCTCGAGGCCGAGCGTAGGGCGCGACCCGCCCTCGAGGGCGGGCTGCCCTACTCGCCAGCGTAGACGAGGTGCGGCCCGCCGAAGTTCATCGCTCCCCATTTGTGATCGTACACGATGAGGCTATCTCCTTGCACCACCCCGAACGCTCGGTCCCCGGAAGCGGGATCGAAAGCGATCACAGAGCCGCCCCGAACGTATCTGCCAGTGTTCCGCCGAGGCTCGGTTAGTGGACTGTAGGTACCGTCGCCTCGCCCCTGAGCGTAGGCCAGCCAAGCCGTCGCCTCGTACGTGCCGTCTCTCCGCAACGCTACCCGCGCGCTGTCCCACCGAAGTCCCCCTCGAGAACTGCTGGGGCTGCCGGTAAAGAGGGGAAGGCGCTCGTTTCCACGAGGACTGAGTAGATACGCGAACCGATACGAGTCATCGGCCTCGTCTCCCCCGTTGCGCACCTCCCGGTCGACCTCCGTTCCGTACTCGTTGAGCAGGACGACGTGTTGGCAGAGCCCCCCGATCCTCTTTCGGCCGCCTGGGTGTGCGACCGAACTCAGGAGCACCGTCGTCGGCTCGGAAAGAGAGGGGCCGATGGTGCCGTAGAAGAGGTCGCCATCGTCCGATCGGAGCGCGAGCAGAGACCGAGTCCTCGTCATAGCGCCCGAGACGCGCACGCTGTCCACAGGAGCCGAGGCGAACGGTTGAGAGCGGATTGCGAGGTCGAGCACGAACCGGCCGTCCTCGAAGCGGATGTTCCCTCCCTCCAAACGCGTCGACCGGGGCGGCTCCAGGCGCTCATCGTTGACGGGGACGTCGTAGGAGCAGTCGTTGACGCCGACGAACAAAGGCTCCCCGTTCCCCAGCCCGAATGATCCACCCGTCATGACGAACTCGAGGACGCTCGAGGACGGAGGGGGCTCGGGCGTCGGCGGGTCAATTGGCCCAGGACGCTCGACGCTTCCGCTGTCACACGCCGCAAGGGCAACGGCCAACAAACAACAGAGCAGGAAGCGGATTGGCACGGACATGGACAGGAGTTGTACAAACGTATGCCTCGCCCTCGAGGGCGCGCACATACAAATAAACATACCCTACGTCTCCTCGCCCTCGAGGCCGGCTACCGCCGCGCCACGTTCGGCGCCCGCGTCGACAAGCGCTCGAGGTGCAGACCACCGACGCCCCTCCCCTGCTCCAGGCCGTAGTCGGCGGCCATGCGGTAGTGGATGCCGCCGTAGAGCCGGCTGAGGGCGGCTTCCTCCGCGGCCTCGCGGAACGAGCCGAACGTCCTCGAGGGCAGGCCATAGGGAATCTGGACGGTGTCCTCGAAGGCGAAGTCGTCGCCGTAGAGGCCCGTGAGCGC
>NZ_JBARYR010000131.1:0-17496 GCF_049648075.1 Rubrivirga sp.
GCCAAGACGCAGTCGGTCGTGCCGGTCACCGTGACGGAGCGGAAGTACGTCCGCCCCATCAAGGGCGGGCCTCCCGGGCTGGTACGCGTCGACCGCGAAGACGTCCTCGATGTGGTGCCGACGTCGCCGGGGTGACGGTCGGGGATTCCAGCGGCGTCCTCGAGGACGCGGGACGGTTCCGTCCGCCTTCGAGGCCGCTGCGAGCGGCGTGGCCACCTCGCCCTCGACGATGGATCGGGACCGCGGGCCGCTGGGCGGCGTAGGTTCGCAGACCGCCCGTCCTGGGCGCCTGCCCCTCTCCCGTCCTCTCTTCCTATGCTCTGGTGGCAAGCGGCCCTGTTGGGCCTCCTGCAAGGGATCGCCGAGTTCCTTCCGATCTCGTCCTCAGGGCACCTGGTGCTCGGCCAGCACCTGCTCGGCATCGACGTGCCCCGGATGCCCAACGGCGACGCGGACATCTCGTTCGAGGTGTTCGTTCACTTTGGGACGGTCCTGTCCATCGTGACCGTCTACCGCGAGCGGATCACGACGATCTTAAAGGACCTGTGGCGAGCCATCCGGCAGCCGTCCCTCATCCGCCAGGCGTGGGCTGGCGGGCCGATCGAGCGCGCGCCAGAGGAGCCATTCTCACAGGAGGTCGGTGACGAGACGGGTGGGGCGCTGGGCGTGATACCGAGCACGCGGCTCTCGCTCTACGTCTTGCTCTCGATGATCCCGACGGGAATCGTCTACGTGTTGTTCGCGGACTTCTTCGAGGACGCGTTTTCAGACCCCCGGTTCGTCTGTGGAATGCTGTTGGTCACGGGGACCGTGCTGTTGCTGACTCGGCTCCGCCCGAACCCGGGCGGACATTTGACACCCCTCAAAACAGCCCTCGTCGGCTTGGCGCAATCGGCCGCACTGATCCCGGGCATCTCGCGCTCTGGCTCGACCATCTGCACGGCCATTTACATGAACGTGGACCGGAAGGAGGCCGCCGACTTCTCGTTCCTGATGTCGCTCCCGGTCATCGTCGGGGCGACGGGGCTCAAGGCGCTCGACCTATTCGAGACCGGGCTCACCGTCGGTCTCGTTCCGCTCGTCGTCGGGACGCTGGTCGCGTTTGCGAGCGGGATCTGGGCCATCAAGGTCGTGATCGCGTTCGTGCAGCGCGGTAGCCTGGCGTGGTTCGCGGCCTACTGCTACGTCGCCGGCGTGCTCGGGCTCATCTTTATCTAGCTGGATCGGCCTCGAGTCGGCTAGCGCTGCGCTTGGCGGATGGCGGCCTCGAGGTGAGCGACGCGGTCGACGTGGGAGCCGCTCTCGTCAAACACGATCCGGCCGGCCGCATCGAGGACGGTGTAGCGCGGGTAGCCGCCGACGGCGTACGCACCGAGGGCGTCGGCTGGCGCGAGGACGACGCGGGGCGCGTACGGCCGGGACTCCAGAAACGACACGATCGAGCTCCGGTTAGGTTCGGCCTCGACGTCCGATGCGCCGGCCGGTGCGAGCCAGACGACCGACTTGTCCTCGAGGTAGCGCGCTGCCGTCCCGTTGATCGCCGGCCGAGCCTCCTCGCAAAACGTGCACGCCGTGGACCACCAGACCATCACCACCGTCCGGCCCTTGAGGTCAGAGGTCGAAACGGAAGCGCCCTCGAGGTCGGTAAACGTCGCGTTGGGACCGGAGAAGCCCCGTTGGACGGCGACGGCCTGCTCCGACGGCCGGAGCCACAACGCGGACCCGTCCACCGCGACGGAGTCGACCTCGAGGCCGTCGGTCAGCCGGTAGAGCACGGCGTCTTGGAACACGCGAGCGTCGATGGTCCCGAGCCCCTTGACCTCGAGGGCGCCGACGCGAACGCGGTCGTTTAGCCGCTCGAGCGGTGCCGACGGAGATCGCATCCCCATCGACGACCAGCCGGACCAAATCAGAGTCGAGCCAGCGGAGGCTGGCGACGCCGTCCCGGAGATCAGCGCGCTGGTACGAGTTCGACCCCTCGAGGACGGCAGCCTCGAGGACGGCAGCCTCGAGGCCGACACGCACGGTCTGAGCCGTCGCGAGAGGGGAGAGGACCGCGAGGAGGGTGAGGGCGCGGAGCATGGCGGTCGGGTGACGAGGCCGGAATATCGGCCGTGGCGTGGGTGCGCCGCGCCGTACGACATCGTCTCACTCTGAGAAAACAACGGACGGGACGGGAGCCACACGGCGTCGAGGTCGGCGCCTGAACGGGCGTGGCTCAACGATCCCGAGCGGACGCCGATACCGCCAGCCCCACGCCCGCGTCCCGTGACCACACGCCTCTTCGTCGTCGACGACGACAAGCACTACGCCCGCCTCCTCTCGTACCGGCTCGACAAGCCGAAGGACCACGAGGTGAGCGTCTTCCACTGCGGCGAGGACGCGCTCGACGCCCTCGAGGCCGAGCAGCCCGACATCGTGTTTCTGGACATCATGATGCCCGGGATCGGAGGCATGGAGACGCTGCGGCGGCTCCGGCTGCTCGCCCCCGACCTGCCCGTCGTCATGATCTCGGCACAGGGCACCGCCGACGTCGCGGTCGAGGCGATGAAGGGCGGCGCGACCGACTACATCACCAAGGGCCAGGACGACCTCGTCAAGCTCGACGTGGTCGTGACGCGGCTCAAGGACTCCGTCCGGCTCTCTCGCGAGGTGGAGCAACTCCGCGCCGAGGTGGCGCAGAAGTACGGGATGGACGAGATCGTGGGCGACAGCCCCGCGATGGAACGCGTCTATCGGTTGGTCCGCAAGACGCTCCGCGGCAACCTGACGGTCGCCATCGAGGGCGAGTCGGGGACGGGCAAGGAGCTCGTTGCACGGGCCATCCACTTCAACTCGGACCCGCTGCCGGGCAAGCCCGAGACCGGCCCGTTCGTGGTCGTCAACTGCGCCGCGATCCCCAAAGAACTGATGGAGTCCGAGTTCTTCGGGCACGAGAAGGGCAGCTTCACGGGCGCCCACGCCCGCCACATCGGCAAGTTCGAGCAGGCGGACGGGGGGACGCTGTTTCTGGACGAGGTCGGCGAGCTCGATCTCGGGCTTCAGGCCAAGCTGCTGCGTGCGTTGCAGACCCGAGAGGTCACCCGCGTCGGCGGCGACAAGACGATCTCGTTCGAGTGCCGCGTGATCTCGGCCACGAACCGGAGCGTCCTCGACATGGTCCGTGCCGGCACGTTCCGCGAGGACCTCTACTACCGACTGTTCCAGTTCCCAGTCGCGCTCCCGCCCCTCCGTGCACGGGGCAACGACGTGTTGCTCCTGGCGCAGGGCTTCCTCGAGGACTACCTCGAGGCCCACCCCCAATTCAAGGGCAAGCGCCTGGGCGCCGACGCGGTGCGGACCGTCCTCGAGTACGCGTGGCCCGGCAACGTCCGCGAGCTCAAGTCGACCATCGAGCGCGCGATCCTGATCGCCGACGCCGACGAGATCACGGTCGACGACCTCCTGCTCAACGGCCCAAACGCGATCCGTCCGTGGGCCGAGCGCACCGACGCCCCCGCGCCGTCCGTGTCCGGCGACTCCGTCGACCGCGAGCTTTCCCCGCCCGTCCCGTCCCCGCGACCGGCGTCCTGGGACGACCTGCCGCCCCTCGCCGTCGACCGTGGTTCGTCCTCGAGGTCGGGCCGTGGTGAGTCGCCCTCGAGGACGGGCCCGCAACTCTCAGCGGACGAGTCCGGTACGACGGCCCTCGCCCCTAGCGACGAGGTCGTCCCGCTCGACGAGCTCAAGCGCCGCGCCGTCGAGCGCGCGTTCGAGATCTGCGAGCGGAACGTCGAACGGGCCGCCAGCGAGCTCGGCATCGGCCGGGCGACCATGTACCGGCTGCTCAAGAAGTACGACATTAGCACGGAGTGACGCGGACCGCGTGGCTCGACACCCGCACCCCGCCCCCATGCGCCTGACCGAGTACGAACGCACCGCCCAACGTGAAGTCGACCGCTGGGAGCGGGGCGAGTCCATCTTCCAGCAGGCGCTCGGGTTCGCGATGAAGCCGGTGGACTGGGCGTTCGACCAGTTCGTCCCCGAGTCCGTCTTGGACGCGCTGACGGACGCGCTGACCCAGGCGTTGTCGACGCTCAACGACGCGAGCGCGTGGACCTACGACGCCGACGACGTGATTGCGAAGGCCGAGAAGGTCGGCATCGAGGTCGAGACGGTGGGGGAGTTGCGGGACCGGCCGCTCGAGGACCTCGATGCGTTGGCGAAGCAGTACGCGTCGGAAAACTCGATCCTGGCGGCGTTGTCGGGCGGTGGCGCGGGGCTGGGCGGCGCGCTGCTCTTGGCGGCCGACATCCCGGTCCTGTTCACGGTCAACTTCCGCCTGATCCAGCAGGTGGCCGCGGCCTACGGCTTCCCGCTCAAGGGGCCGGGCTACACGCCGCTCGTGGTGAACATCTTCAACGTGGCCGCGAGCGGGAGCCGCGAGGCCAAGTCGGACGCGCTCCGCGAGCTGGCCGTCGCAGCCGCGGCGATCGACTCGGGCGGCTACCGAGGTCGGAAGGCGCAGGGGACGCTGCGCGAGCAGCTCGGGCACGTGCCGCGCGAGATCGCGAAGAACCTCGGCGCCCAGAAGCTGGCTCAGACCATCCCGATCGCGGGCGCGGCCATCGGAGCGGGTGTCAACTACTGGTTCACGGACCAGACGGCCCAGGCGGCGGTCATGCTGTGCCGGGCGCTGTACCTCGAGCGGAAGGAGAGGCTGTAGTGCCGTTGGCTACGCCGGCCTCACGGCTCTCGCGACCGGCGGCGGTCGCGTTCGGGCTGTTGGGCGCCGTGCTCGGTCTGGCTCTCGGGCTCGCCGTCGGTGCGGGTGACTGGAGCCTCGCGTGGCCGGCGGCCGGCTTCCTGTGCGCGGCGCTTCCCGCGCGCGTGCTCTGGCCGGTCGCGTCCTCGAGGCCGACGCGTGTCTGGGCGGGGCTCGTCGGCGGGTGCGTGATGGTGCTTGCGGCGGGACTGGCAATGCTGGTGGGAACCGTCCTCGAGGCTGCGAGTGGTGGCGAGTTCTTCGCCGAGCGGCCCGGCGACCTCGTGACCACCGGCGGACAGTTCCTGATCTACCTGTCCATCCTGGCGTCCCCGGTTGCGCTCACCGCCGCGGTTGCTGGCGCCTCGGCGGGTGTGGCGCTGCACCATCGAGGCCGTCGGCTTGTCTGATTCCACGTTCGGTCATGTCCCCGGCATCGAGGTCGGCGCGCTGTTCCCGGACCGGGTCGCGCTGTCGCTCGCGGGCGTCCACCGCCCTCGACGGGCCGGCATCTGCGGTCGCGCCAAGGAGGGCGCCGAGTCGATCATCCTGAACTGCGCGTTCGTCGACGACCGCGACCGCGGGGACTCGATCCTGTACACGGGCTCCGGGGCGAGGCACCCCAAGACCGGCCGGCAGATCGGGGACCAGACCCTCGCGCGGTCCAACCTCGCCCTAGCTGAGAGCGCGAGACGCCGGTTGCCCGTCCGCGTGAGCCGCGGCGTTGGCCGAGGCGTATGGGACCCGCCCCTCGAGGGCTACCGCTACGACGGGCTCTACACCGTCCAAGACTACTACGCCGAGACCGGCCTCGACGGCTACCGCATCTGGCGGTTCGTCCTCGAAGCCGTCGCAGGCGAGAGCCGGGCTCGTCCGGCGCCGGGGTGATCCGGGTATACTCCCTCTTTCGCTCGGGAGCCGGAGCATGGACTGGTATTACATCACAGCGGCCTCCCTTCCCCGGCTGAGCCTCGTCCTGCTCACGGCGGTCCTGTTCTGCTACTTCGCGTCTCGCGTGCGAAAGGCCCCGGGAACGGCCTGGCTGGCGATGGCGATGGTGGGCTTCGCGCTGCACCACGCCTCGTTCGCCGGCTTCTACGTCCTGAACGCGTCCTGGGCACAGGACGTCTTGACGCCCCTGACGTGGAGCAGTGTGGTGCTCGCGACCTGGGCGTTTATCGGCGTGGCGTACGGGTTCCGAGGGGCGGGCTACACGCCCGGCGCCCGGCGCGTCCTCGCAGGCACCGGGCTCGCCGCGGCGGCGGCCATCGCGTTCGTCCACGTGGAGTACGCGAGCCCGGCCCCCTCGGGAGCCGCGGTCCAGTTGGTAGGGACCGCGACCGTCATCGTCTTCAGCGTCTGTGCGCTCGCCATCCTCGGACGCGAGGCGCGGCGTCAACGGGAGGCCCAGGCGCCGGACGCGAGCGCGTCCTCGAGGAAGGCGCTCCGGACGTTCGGCGCCATCATTCTGTGCGGGCTGATCATTCCGGTCGTGGGCCTCTTCCGCGACACCGACCTGATCTCCCTCGCCCTCGACGAGCAGATCGCCTTGGTGGTGTGGGCCGTCGTGATGATGGGGCTCGTGACGCTCTACGTCAACTACGACTCCCAGCCGACGAGCTTCGTGGTCAAGGTCGTGGCGTTCGGGTTCCTCGCCGTCGTGACGTCGCTCGGCGTGGCGTCCGTCGTCGCGTTCGCGGGGCCGCCCTCGGTCCCCGGCATCACGCCGCAGTCGCTGGCCTACGTCCTCGAGGGCGACCGGTACCGGACCGAGCGTGGGAGTCCGCTCGTCCTCGAGGACGGAGACCCGATCGACCTCGAGGACGGGGAGGTGTCCCGCGTGGAGCTTGGGTTCGAGTTTCCATTCGGGGGGCAGGCCTGGAGCGAGGTGCTCGTGGACGATGACGGGTCCGTCTCGTTCGGCGCCGACACCCTCTTGACCTATTGGGATATCGTCGAGGGGTCCGACGCAGGGTGGATCGCCCCGCTGCGAACGTCGCTCGCCCCTACGCCTGGAAGCGTGAGCGTCGCGCGGGCGCCGGGACGCGCCTCGATCACGTGGCGCGACGTGCCGGTGAGCGGCCTCGACAGCGCCGTCACCGTCCAGCTCCAGATGAAGCAGACCGGGTCGTTCTCGTTCGCCTATGGCGAGATCGGAGACGACCTTTTGTGGTCACGGGGATTCTCCCCCGGAGGTGGCCGCCGCCCCCGCGCGGTCGCCTGGGAGCTGGGCGTCACCGTCCCCGCCGGCGACGCCGCTCTCCAGAGCCGCTCGCACGCCTACCGCTCCGCCGATCAGGCCCGGGCCCTGCCCTACCTGTGGCTCTTGATCGGTGCCGGGCTCTCGGTGCTGGCGGCGTTCCCGCTCTACCTGCGCGAAGGACTTACGCGGCCCCTCCAGCGGCTCGTGGACGGCGTCCGACGCGCAGCGCGGGGGCACCTGGACACCAACGTGCCTGTCGGAGCCCGGGACGAGATCGGTCTGCTGACGGAGGACTTCAACGTGATGGCCGGCTCGCTCCGCACGGCCGAGTCCGAGCTCCGCGCCTACGCCGACACGCTCGAGGACCGCGTCGAGGAGCGGACGGCCGAACTCGAGGCGTCGCTCGACGAGTTGCGAGCGGCTCAGGCTCGCCTGATCCAACAGGAGAAGCTGGCGTCGCTCGGCCAGCTCACGGCCGGGATCGCGCACGAGATCAAGAACCCGCTCAACTTCGTGACCAACTTCGCGTCGCTCTCCGTCGACCTGGTCGCCGACCTCGAGGACGAGACGGACCCGGAGGAACGTGCGGCGTTGCTCGACGACCTCAAGCTCAACGCCGAGAAGATCGCCGAGCACGGCCGCCGCGCCGACGGCATCGTTCGGTCGATGATGGACCACGCCCGGAGCCGCGGCGGCGAGCGCGAGCGCACGGACCTCAACGCGCTCGTCCAGGAGTACGCCGCCTTGGCGTACCACGGGACGCGAGCTCGGCATCCGAACTCGACCACGCGCCTGGTCTACGACCTCGAGGACGACGCCGGCAGCGTCGAGGTCGTGGGGCCGGAGATGGGCCGCGTGCTCATCAACCTGATCGACAACGCGTTCGACGCGGTCCGGGGCATCGAGGGCCGCGACCCGCTCGTCACCGTCGCGACGCGCCGGCACGGGGACGCCGTCGAGATCCGCATCTCGGACAACGGTGCCGGGATGCCGCCCGACGTCCGCGAGCGCGTCTTCGAACCCTTCTTTACCACCAAGCCGACGGGCTCGGGAACGGGTCTCGGTCTGTCCATCGGCTATGATATCGTGGCGCAGGGCCACGGCGGTACCCTCGAGGTCGAGAGTGCCCAAGGCGAGGGAACGACGTTCACGATCACGCTGCCGGTGTAGTCGACCTCGAGAGTGCCGCGGCGGCGCCCTCGAGGACGCGAACCGTCCTGCGTCCCGACCTCGAGGGCGGACCTACTGCCCGAACGCGTCGGCGTACTCGCCGTAGCCCAAGCGGCGCAGGTCGGCGGCCGGGACGAAGCGCATGGCGGCGCCGTTCATGCAGTACCGCAGGCCACCGCGGTTGCGGGGGCCGTCGCCGAAGACGTGGCCCAGGTGTGAGTCCGCGAGCGCCGATCGGATCTCGATGCGGAGGCTGCCCAACGACATGTCGCGGTGCTCCGTGACCGCGTCGGCGTCGATCGGGCGGACGAAGCTGGGCCAGCCGGTCCCGCTGTCGAACTTGTCGCGCGACGAGAACAGCGCCTCGCCCGAGACGACGTCCACGTAGATGCCCGCGCGGTCGTTGTCGTCGAGCGGGCTCGTGCCGGCGCGCTCCGTGGCGTCCTCCTGGGTGACGCGGTACTCGAGGGCGGAGAGCTGGCTTCGGAGCTCGCGGTCGGACGGCTTGCGCCAGTCCGAGCCGGGCGCCTGGGCGAACGCGGGCGCCGCCAGGAAGAGGGCGAGGAGCGTGAGGCGGATCATGTCAGCTGTTGGTCTCGGCGTCTTGGAAGAGCGACGCGTACTCACCGTACCCCTCGGCCTCAAGGTCGGCGACGGCGACGAAGCGGAGTGCGGCCGAGTTGAGGCAGTAGCGCAGGCCCGTCGGCTCGGGGCCGTCGGGGAAGACGTGGCCCAGGTGGCTGTCGCTCGAGGCCGAGCGGACCTCGGTCCGGGTCATGAACAGCGATTTGTCCTCCTTCTCGACGACGGGCGCGCCTTCGATGGGCTGCCAGAAGCTGGGCCAGCCCGTCCCGGACTTGTACTTGGTCGTGGACGCGAACAGCGGCGTGCCGTCCACGACGTCGACGTAGAGGCCGGCCTCCTTGTTGTTCCAGTACGCGTTCGTGAACGGCGGCTCGGTGCCGTCCTTCTGGGTCACGTAGTACTGCATCCGCGTCAGGCGGTCCTTGAGGGCTGAGTCAGACATGTCGATGTCGGCGGGTGGGGTGTAGGAGAGGGTGGCGCCGTCCGTCCTCGAGGACGCTTCGGCGTCGTCGCTGGCGGCGACGAACACGACGCCGCATGCGAGGACCAGGGCGGCTCCGAGAACCGGGAGAAGGCGTTTCATGGCGGGGAGAGGCTAGAGCGCCGGGCCGAGGACGCCGGCATTGTCGCCCCACAACTCGTCGAGGCGGGCGTCGCGGCGGCACCCGATGCGGTAGCTCGTGTAGCGCGCCGGGTTGGTCCGGTAGAAGTCCTGGTGGTACTCCTCGGCGGCGTAGAACGGGGCCGCGTCAAGGATCTCGACCGCGACCGGTGAGGAGAACCGGCCGTTCAAGAACTCCTTGGTCTGCTCGGCCGCCGCGCGCTCGCTTGCCGTGCTCACGAAGATGGCCGGGCGGTACGGGCTCCCGCGGTCGCAGAACTGGCCTCCGCCGTCCAGCGGGTCCACGTTGTGCCAGTAGACCTGCAACAACGTGTCGTACGGGACGACGGTCGCGTCGTAGATGACCTCGACGACCTCGTAATGGCCCGTCGTCTTGGTCGTCACCTGGTCGTACGTCGGATTCGGAACGTCTCCGCCGGCGAATCCTGAGACGACGGACGCGACGCCCTCGAGCTCCTCGAACGGCTTCTCCATGCACCAGAAGCACCCTCCCGCGAAGACGGCCGTGTCGGCACGCGCAGGGTCGATCTCCATGCCGACCGTCGGGCCGGCCGCGGGCTCCGGCTGGGTCGTGGCGCACCCCGCGGCCAACGTCGTGAGGACGACGACGGGCAGGGCGAAGGCGAGGTACAAGCGGCTCATCAGGCGTCGGGTGTGATGCCTCCTAGACGACTCAGCGGCGTCAAATATTCCGCCCTCCACCGAATGTGCACGTCCTCGAGGGCGCGCGCGGCCTCACGTGTGGGTCGATCCTGATCCGACCTCGAGGTCGGCTTACCGCCGCTCGGCCATCCCGAGCTGGGTCCACACCAGGATCACGCCGCAGCCGTCGCTCTCGCCCAGTCGGTTGTACTGGACCGGGACCTGCGTTGTACGCGGGTACAACTCGACGGCCACGACGTCCTGCGCGGAGACCGCGTCCAAGTTCTCGCTGGCAAAGGAGTAGTAGACGCCGTCGAGGTAGACCGCCATCTGGCACTCCGCCCCGCGCGTCTGGACCGTCGCGACCGGGCCGTTGACCCCGTCGCGGACGCGGACTCCCGGGGCGGACCCTCGGACCAAGTCCGTGAGCAAGATCGGCGCCTGGCGCTCGATGTCCTCGATGGTCAAGACCGTCCCGGCTCCCAGGTTGAGTCGGTCGAAGAAGCCGTCGGACGCCATCCTCGACGAACTGAGGTCCCGGGCCTCGACGACGACGTCGCCGAGAGAGACCGGGTTGTCGGCGAGCTGGACGATGACGCCCCACGGACCGGGCGCGTCCAGGCGCGCGGCGATCTCGCGCGTGATCCGGCCGACGAACGAGACGCGGACCCGGTACCGTCCGGGTGCCATGTCCTCGATGGTGGCCTCGCCATCGGCGTTGGTGCTCGCTCCTTTGGCCCCGACCAGCACGGACGCGCCGACGACGGGCTCGCCCTCGGGCGTCTGGACACCGACGATAAAGTCGGAGACGCCGTCTTGCGCGCTCGCGAGAGGCGAGAGGGCGAGGACGACGAAGCAGAGGAGTGCGCGCATGGCAAAGAGACGCATGTGTATCTGCACACAAGGTGAGGGCGACGTGCGGTCCCGTCAAGGACGATGCGCGTCCTCGAGGACGCCGCGAGGGCTCTTCACAGTCGGCGCCCTCGAGGTCGCCGCGAAGACCCGTGCTTCAGCGTCGACCGGGACAGGCGACGGGACAGCCCGCTACAGGGTCTCGGACGGGTCCAGGCTGAACTCGGACCAGAGCAAGACCACGCCGCACCCGGCCGCGCTCCCGCTCCCCGGGTCGCCGTTGGAGAGCCGGTACTGGAGCGGCACCTGGGTCGCGCCGCGGTAGACCTCGACCGCGACGATGCCCTGCGCCGACTGCGCGTCGAGGGCCTCGGTCAAGACTGGGGAGTAGGTCCCGTCGAGGTAGACGTCCATCCGGCACGCGGTGCCGCGGCGGTTCGAGGTCGCGATCTCGCCGAACCGGCCCTGTTGGACTCGGACGCCCAGGACGCCCCCGCGCAAGATGTCGGAGACGGTGATCGGGTTGCGGCGCTCGATGTCGTCGGGCCGCAGGATCGTGCCGCCGCCCAGCGCCTCGCGCTGGAAGAACCCGTCGGCCGCCAGGCGCGAGGTGCTCAAGTCTCGGCCCTCGACCACGACCTCGAGGAGCAACGTCGCCGAGTCCGCCATCTCGACGATCAGGCCCCACGGGCCGCCGCCCTCGAGGACGGCCGCGATCTCACGCGTGGGCAGCCCGACGAACGACACGCGGACGGGGTAGCGGCCGGGCTGGACGTCCTCGAGGACGGCCTCACCACGGGCGTCGGTGCTGACGCCTTGGCCTGCGAACTGGACGGTCGCCCCTGCGATGGGCTCGCCGTCCGCCGTCTGGACGCCGATGACGAAGTCGGACGGGGCGAGCTGCGCCGAGACGGCGGGCGCGAGCGCGAGGGCAAAGAAGAGGACAAACAGGCGCATGGGTTCGGTGCGTGGTACCCGTAGAGCCGCAAGGTGTGGCCTCGAAGTCACGGCGTCAAGAGGAGAGGCCCGAGCTCGAAGACGCGGCTCCCGTCTCGCCTGGCCCTCGAGGACGAGACGGGAGCCCTCGAGGACGCGAAGAGCCGGCGGAGGTCTCCGCCTCCCGATCGGCCTAGCTTGGTGGCTCCCTTTGCACGCACCGATGGCCCTCGTCGCGATCGTCGGCCGGCCCAACGTCGGCAAATCGACCCTCTTTAACCGCTTGACCGAAGAGCGCCGCGCGATCGTGGACGACCAGCCCGGCGTCACGCGCGACCGCCTGTTCGGGACCGTCGAGTGGACCGGCCGCGAGTTCGACCTGGTCGACACCGGCGGCCTCGTCCCGCGCTCGGCCGAACGGTTCGACGCCGCGATCCGCGAGCAGGTCATGCTGACGATCGAGGAGGCCGACGTCATCCTGTTCGTCGTCGACACGCTGACCGGGATCTCCGACCTCGACGCCGAGGTCGCCGCCCAGCTTCGCCGTGCCAAGCAACCCGTCATCGTCGTCGCCAACAAGGCGGACAACACGGCCCGAAAGTTGGAAGCGTCCGAGTTCTGGGGGTTGGGCTTCGAGCAGATGTTCGCGCTCAGCGCCATCAACGGGACCGGCACCGGCGACTTCTTGGACGCCGTCGTCGCAGCTCTCCCCGACGAGCCCGACAGCACCCTCGAGGACGACGCGCCGCGCATCGCCTTCCTGGGTCGGCCGAACGTGGGTAAGTCGTCGCTCGCGAACAAGCTGCTGGGCCGCACGCGGTCTATCGTGACCGAGGTCGCCGGGACCACGCGTGACGCCGTGGACGCCCGGCTCGACTACAAAGGCCGCGAGCTGGTCCTGGTCGATACGGCCGGGCTGCGCAAGAAGGCCCGCATCAAGGAGAACGTCGAGTTTTACTCCACGCTCCGGACGGAGCGCGCGCTGCAGTCGTGCGATGTGGCCGTCGTGCTGATCGACGGCGAGCGCGGGCTGGAATCCCAGGACGCCCGCGTGTTGCGCGAGGCCGAGAGCTTGAAAAAGGGCATGGTCATCGTGATCAACAAGTGGGACCTGGTCGAGGACAAGGAGACCAACACGGCCCGTGACCTCGAGGCCTCGATCAAGGAGCGCCTAGGCTTGCTCGACTTCGTGCCCGTCGTGTTCGCCTCGGCCTTGACGGGCCAGCGCGCCGAGAAGGTGCTGGACATCGCCCTCGAGGTCTTTGCAGAGCGCCAGAAGCGCATCCCGACGGCCCAGCTCAACGACGCCCTCGAGGCCGCGACGCGGCGCACCCCGCCGCCGTCGCACCGCGGCAACTACGTCAAGATCAAGTACGCGAGCCAGGTCCGCGCCGAGCCCCCGGTCTTCGCGTTCTTCTGCAACGCGCCCGAGGGCATCAAGGAGAGCTACCGCCGCTACCTCGAGAACCGGTTGCGTGCGGCGTTCGGATTCGTCGGAGTGCCGCTCACGCTGACGTTCAAGCGGAAGTAGCGTCCTCGAAGCCGGTGGACCGGACCCGAGGTCCATGCATGGGCCGACCTTGAACCCTTGTCCTTCTGGCCGACCTCGAGGTCTGGCCGACCTCGAGGTCGGGCACGGCGTTTTCACCTTCGTGGATTCGCTCCTGTCGCGCCCTCGAGGGCGAAGGCTAACGCCGGACGGGGAATCTGTGCGAAGGATGTGGCGCTGCGCGATCGCGTCTACTATCTAGCGTCTGCTCTCTACTCCTCCCTACCCGCATGTTCCGTCTTTACGCTCTAGTCCTGATGGCCGCCCTGGCGGCCCCGGTCTACGCCCAGACCATTGTCGTCAATACCCTCGATGGGGGCGACGACGGCAGCTGCAACGTCGGCACCTCCGACGACTGCTCAATCCTCGAGGCGGTTGCACTCGCGAACACGAGGGGTGGAGCCGACCGGATCGTGTTCTCAGTGTCGGGCACGATCACTCTTTCAACGTCCGTGATTCTGAGTTCCCCGATCGAACTCTCCGGCAGGTCTGAGAACGTCGTCCTCGAGGGGTCGGGTTCGTTCGACGTGGTCTCTGTCACGACCGGCGGCGCCGGCTCGGAGATCCTGGACCTCACCCTTACCGGAGTGGGGTTCAGTACGGCGCTCTCGATCGTTAACACGGACGACGTCCGTGTTGCTGGAAATGCGATCGAGTTTTCAGGAGTAGGGGTCTCTGTCGTCGGCTCGAGTGACGTCGTCATCTCCAACAACGTGATCCGGTTCAATGGGGAAGGAGTCGTTGTGACCGGGTCTCCTCGAACGGTCGCGATCGTCGACAACTCGATCTTTGACAACGGCGGGATCGGGATCGACATCGAGGACGACGGTGTGAGTTCGAACGACCCGAACGAAACCGACAACATTCAGAACGCTCCAGTCCTCCGTGTCGGCACGAACAGCCGTGGCTCAACAGCCGAAGTGACGCTCGACTCGTCGCCCTCGACGTCGTTCTTGATTCAGGTGTTCACGTCAGACAACGGCCAGGGCGAAACCCTCCGGAACAGCGGAACGCTGACCACCGACCGGAACGGCGACGGCTCGGTACAGATCGACCTGAGCGGCGTTTCGCTCGGGCAGACCATCACCGCTACGGCGACGAGGCTCGGGTCGAGGAACCGTTTGATCCAGACGAGCGAGTTCTCCGAAGAGATCACAGTTCAACGAGGCGTCTCGTTCGAGTCCAGCCGCCTCTTCGGGACCGAAGGGCGCACGACCGATCTGGTGCTGCGCTTGTCGGAGCCCGCTCCTCGCGGGGGCGTGTCCGTCGACGTGGTTCTGATCGACGGCGACGCGGACGACCTGGACGACTTTGAGACCACGACCGTCGAATTCGATCGTGGGGATACGACGGCGGAAGTTCCCGTCTTCGTAACGGATGACGGCCGGACGGAGTCGCCGGAGTCGTTCACCTTCGAGCTTCAGAACCCCGTCGGGGTCGCCATCGCGAGCCCGAGCACCGTCGTCCTCGAGGTCGGCGCGACCGGGATCGGGGTTGGGTTCTCCACGAGGACGGCGACGGTCCCGGAGAACGCCGGCGTGTACCGCGCCTCCATCCGAATCGCTGATCGCGTGGCGGCGTCGGGCGCAGTTGACGTGGTCCTCGTCGAGGGCGACCCGGCCGACGTCGCCGGCTTCGAGTCCCGTAGGATCACCCTCCCGCGTGGGGACGCTCAAACGATCACCTTCGACATTCCGATCACGGATGACGCGGCTCCTGAGCCCAACGAGACGGTGGTCTTCGCGCTTCGCAACGCGACCGGAAACGACCCCGTCGGGTTCACCATCCGTGACACCACGCTTACCCTCACGATCGTCAACGACGACGGTGCGGCGTCGACCGTCACCGTCGCGCCTCTCGACGAAGACAGAAACGGCCGCGACGACGGTGGCCTGAGGACGTTTGCGTCCCCGGTCGGCGGGCTCACAGCGGGCGATATCGCCCGTGCCGCAGGCACGAACACGGTCTTCGGAATCGGTCCCGGAGGCGCACTCGTCGCCCTCAGCCCGACCTCGATCGTGTCGGCAGGGCAAGCCGTCGCCCTCGATGCGGCTCCCGGGACAGTTCTCACTCTAACTGGAGCCGCCCCGATCGTGCCGATCCGGTACACCGGCGTCGAGGTCGGTGATCGGGTGCTGGTGGCGATCGGCAACCCTCGCGACGAGACGCTCGATCTGGGAGCGATCACCATTACCAACGGAACACTCTTGGACGTCGTCTCGGTGTTCGATACGGAGACCGATTCCTTCCGGCCCGTGTCTCTCTCAGGGACCGATGCCGACCTCGATGAACTCGCTCTCGAGCCCTTCGAGGTCGCAGTCCTCCAGATCCGGCGCCGTACCAGCGCGAGCAACGTCGCCGTGATCGTACCCGTGACCGGGGCGGAGGCGCCCCGCGGAGCGCTCCCGGTTAGCGCACTCGAGTTCGAGACAACGCTGGACGAAGAGGCCGTTGTGATCCGTTTGCGCCGCTCTCTCAGCAACGACGGAGACATTTTCGCCCTCCGGTTCGGCGACGGCCGACCCGGCCTTGACCCGCTCGACGGCTTGGCCGTAACGGCCCCGTTCGGGCTGTCGGTAGCCGGGCTCTCCGACGGATTGGCATTCGACGTCATCGCCCTCGAGGACCTCGTCGCCGGACCGGGAGCGGTCGTCCCTCTTGTGGTAACGGTCCCGGTTCGCGGGACGTACGAGATCGAGGTCGAGTCCGCTCCGACCACGCTCGACGACCGACCGGTGCGGATCGAGATCCTCGACAACGGCACGTCCACGTCGATTGCCGATGGGTCCACGTTCACGTTCACGAGTCAGGGCTCGAGAGACGGGTTGACGCTCCGCGTCACATTGGGCACGGCCGTCGACAGCGAGGACGAATCGCTCACGACCCCTACGCTTACGGCCTACCCCAACCCCTCCGCCGGCGTAACCACGGTCGCCCTCGAGGTGATCGAGGCCGGTCCGGTCCGCGTGGCCGTGTACGACGCGCTCGGTCGCGAAGTCGCCATCCTCGAGGACGGGGTACTGCCAATGGGTGAGGCGCGGTTCGTCCTCGAAGGGCTGGTCCCCGGCGCCTACGTGATCCGGGCCGACGGCGAAGGCCTAGGCGTGGTCCAGTCGCTCACGGTCGTCCGATAAAGCCGACCCGCCCTCGAGGTCTCGGCCTCGAGGGCGGGTCATGTGGTAGCCCGCCGGTAGCGGTGGGCTTCGCTCGTCCTCGATGGAGTGACCTCGAGGACGGTCTGCCTTAGTCGTCGTCGCGCGGCGTCTGGAGGTCACGGGCGCGGACGGACTGCTTCCACAGGAGCGCGCCCTCGAGGTCGTAGGTCCGCATGGTCATCGTGCGGTCGGTGCGTTCGCCCTCGACGGTGAGCGTCCCGAAGTTGCGGACGCCGGCTACCAACGTGCCCTCGACGCGGAGCGGGTTGACGAACTCCGGCGAGTCCTCGCGCAGCGCATACGTCGAGGCGCCGGCCGTGAGCGGGCTCGAGGTGAACTCGTAGAGCGGGTACGTGCCGGGCCGCTCGAGCCGCATCAGCTCCGTGTGGTGGCGGTCGCCCGAGACCATGACCACGCCGTCGATCTCGCGCCGGGCGATCTCGTCCAGCAGGAACTGGCGCTCGGCCGGCGCGATGTTGGCGTAGGTCTCGAAGACCTCGATGGGGTTCAGGATCTGACCGCCGTTCGCGATCACCTTGAACGGCGCGCGGCTCGACGTCAACGCGTCCAAGAGCCACTGCATCTGGACGCGGCCCAGGATGGTCCGCTCGCCGTCGGGCGCGTTGTTGGGCGAGCGGTGGTAGCGGTCGTCCAGCAGAAAGAAGTCGACGTCGGCCCACTGGAAGTGCGTGAACACGCCGGGCACGCCGCTGATGCCGCGGGATGCGGAGGGCCAGAAGCGCGTGAACGTGTCGAGGGCGGCGTCCTTCAAAACGTACGAGCGGTCGGAGTCGTTGGGACCGTAGTCGTGGTCGTCCCACGTCGCGTAGTGGGCGGCGCTGGCCAGGAGCGGCTGCAACTCGGGCTCGGCGCGGGAGTGGCGGAAGCGGTAGTCGATGCCCTCGGCGCTCCACCAGTCGACTTCGCGGAGATAGGTGTTGTCGCCGAGCCACAGCATCAGGTCCGGGTCGAGCGCGTCGATCTCGCCGAAGATGGTCGTCGGGCCGCCGTAGCCGTCGCCGGGCCGGTCGTAGGGCG
>NZ_JBARYR010000132.1:0-6594 GCF_049648075.1 Rubrivirga sp.
CCTCGAGGCCGCTTGCAAAGTCCCCTCTCCTGTGGGAGAGGGTCAGGGTGAGGGGTTTCCGGTCTCTGGTCGGCCTTGAGGTTGCACACCACACCGCATGGGTCCCCGCCTTCGCGGGGATGACTCATGGGGAGGAGTACGTCCACCTGTGGACGACCCAATCGGCCAGCGCGTCCGACCACACGGTTCGTCGGTTGACCTCGAGGACGGAAACGGCTGACCGGCCTCGAGGTCGGTCACGGTCCCAAGCGCGTCGTCCTCGAGGACGACGCAACGAAAACCGGCGCCACGAACAGAGTCCGTGGCGCCGGTGAAATCAACGCAGCGTCCTCGAGGACGGAGACCCAACCTCGAGGACGAGCGCCGCTAGCAGATCGACATGGCCGCCTCGCGCTCGGCCGGCACGTCGTAGCGGTCGAGCATCATCACCTTGTGCCAGGCCGCGACGAAGTCCTTGACCAGGCGCTCGTGCCCGTCGTCGGCGGCGTAGACCTCGGCGACGTTGCGGAGCACGGCGTTGGCGCCGAACACCAAGTCGCAGCGCGTGGCCGTGAACGCAGTCTCGCCCGAGTCGCGGCCGACGACGTCGAACGTCATCTGCCGTGCGTCGCGCGGCTTCCACTCGTAGTCCATCGAGGTTACGACGCGGAAGAAGTCGTTGGTCAGTGCGCCCGGCTTGTCGGTAAAGACGCCGTGGTCCGAGCCGTCGGAGTTGACGCCTAGCACCTTGAGGCCACCGGTAAGCGCCGTCCACTCGGGCGCCGATAGTGTCAGGAGCGCGGCCCGGTCCAGGAACAAGTGCTCCGGCGCGATGCCGTACTCGACCTCGTCGTTGACGTAGTTGCGGAACCCGTCGACGACCGGCTTGAGCCACTCGAAGCTCTCGCCGTCGGTGTGCTGCTGGGTCGCGTCCATGCGACCGGGTACGAACGGGACCTCGACCTCGAGGCCGGCGTCGCGCGCCGCCTTCTCGACGGCGGCGGCTCCGCCCAACACGATGAGGTCCGCCATCGACACCTTCTTGCTGCCCGACTGCGCATCGTTGAACGCGGTCTGGACGTCCTCGAGGACGTCCAGCGTGTTCGCGAGCTGGACCGGGTTGTTGACGGCCCAGTTCTTCTGGGGCTCGAGCCGGACGCGGGCGCCGTTGGCGCCGCCGCGCTTGTCACTGTCGCGGTACGTCGAGGCCGAGGCCCACGCTGCCGATACGAGTGCCGAGACGCTTAGGCCGCTGTCCAGGATCTTAGCCTTGAGATCGGCGACGTCCGGCGCGTCCACGGTCTCGTGGTCGAAGGCCGGGATCGGGTCCTGCCACGGCAGCACGACGTCGGGGACTTCAGGCCCGACGTAGCGGTCCACCGGTCCCATGTCGCGATGCGTCAGCTTGTACCAGGCGCGAGAGAACGCGTCGGTGAAATAGTCGAAGTCGTTCAGGAAGCGCTCGCAGATCTCGCGGTAGGCCGGGTCTTGCTTGAAGGCGATGTCGGCCGTCGTCATCATCAGCGCGTGCTCGACGCCGGGCAAGTGGGCGTCGGGCGTCTTGGGCGCGTCGTCGCGGACGGGCGTCCATTGGAGCGCGCCGGCCGGACTCGTCGTCTTCTCCCACTCGAGGTCGAGCAGGTTCTCGAGGTAGGCGTTGTCCCACTGCGTCGGGTTCGGGGTCCAGGCGCCCTCGATGCCGTTGGTCGAGGTGAACTCGGCGTTGCCGGTCCCGACGGGGTTGTGCCAGCCCAGGCCCTGGAGCGCCATGTCAGCGGCCTCGGGCTCGCGTCCGATCTTGTCGGCCGGGACGGCGCCGTGCGACTTGCCAAACGCATGTCCGCCCGCGACGAGGGCGACGGTCTCCTCGTCGTTCATCGCCATGCGCGCGAAGCTCTCCCGGATCTCGCGGGCCGAGTCCATCGGGCTGCCGTTGCCGCCCGGCCCCTCGGGGTTGACGTAGATGAGCGCCTGGTGCGACGCCGCAACCGGGTTCTCCAGGTCCCAGTACTCCTCCTTCGGGCTGCCCTTCCAGCGCTCGTCGAGGTGGACCTGGCGCTCGGGCTGCGAGTCGCCGGGGCGCCAGCCCTCGGGGCCCCAATACGTCGAGTTGTCGGCCTCCCACGCGTCGACGCGGCCGCCGGCGAAGCCGAACGTCGGGAAGCCCATGACCTCGAGGGCGACGTTGCCCGTCAGGACCATGAGATCGGCCCAGCTGATGGAAGCGCCGTACTTCTGCTTGATCGGCCAGAGCAGCCGGCGCGACTTGTCGATGTTGCCGTTGTCCCACCACGAGCTGAGCGGGGCGAACCGCTGCATCCCCAGTCCGGCTCCACCGCGGCCGTCGGCGATGCGGTAGGTGCCGGCCGAGTGCCAGGCCATGCGGATCATCTGCGGCCCGTAGTTGCCGTAGTCCGACGGCCACCAGTCGACGGACGAGGTCATGAGCGCCCGGAGGTCGGCCTTGAGGGCGTCGTAGTCGATCTGGGAGAACGCCTGGGCGTAGTTGACGTCGCGGAGGGCGTCGGCCTGGGGCGGGTTCTGGTGCAGGGCCTCGACCTTGAGGCGCTGGGGCCACCAGTGGTCGAGTTGGGGCTCGGAGCCGGTCGCGCCGCCGACGCGCGTGCCACGGAACGGGCAGGCGCCCTGGGTCGCGGCGCGGCCCGTCACCTTGGTCGTGGTGTCGTGGCCGCCATTCGTCATGTCGACGTGTCCGTGAGCGCCGTCGCCGCTGTGTCCGTTCGTGTGAGTGGGCTGATTCATCAGGAGTCGCTTGGTGTCTGAAGAGATGATGGACGCAAAGTCGGCAGAGCGCTGGAAGAAGTCATTACAGATCGCGTCCGTTCTGGAATCTCCGCTCCATGCCGCACAGGCCGAGCGCCTCGGCCGCTCCGTCCTCGAGGTCGCGTGTAGAACCTCTCGAGACGCCGCCCTGTCGCGCCCCCGATTGTGGGGGTAGCTCCTCGTCGCTCTCGCCACGCTGCGGCCTCTGGTGCCACCGGTCGTCATTCTCGCACCGCTTGCGAGAGGGCAGGAGCGCTGTAGACGTCCGTTCTGGGCAAGCGTAGAGTCGTCCTCGAGGCCGAGCCGGCTTGTAGCTTGGCGGGCATGAAGTGGCTTCTCGCGTCCGTAGTCGTCTTGGTGGTCGCCGTCGGCCTCGTCGTGCTGACGGCCGGTAGCGAGCCCGCCGGCCCGCCCTCGACCGACACGCACTCGAGCGAGATCGCCGCCCTCGAAGACCGGCGCGCGTTCGTGACGGAATACCTCGGCCCGCTGCCCTACGCCGACCTCGAGGACGGGGCTGCGCCCGACTCGGCCCTGGTCTTCCACGTCGCGTACCAGAACAACAACGGCGGCATGGTGCCCGGCCCGTCGGACTGGACGACGAAGGTCGTCGCGCGTGTCCCAACGGACTCCCTCGAGGTTTGGCTCCGCGGACTCGAGCGAGCGGACGGCCTCGATACGTCGTGGCTTCGCGAGCTAGGGCCGGGACCCCGCGTGGACGGCATCGACGAATGGTACGGCGGCCCGTTTCGGATGGTCGGGTTGGACCGGGAGCGTGGCGTCGTCGCGGCCTACGCCTCGACGATGTAGCTCTCGTCCTCGAGGGCGGCGCCCTCGAGGACGAAGGGTCGACGCGCCGCGTGCAGTCTTCCTACGGGTCCCCGATCGCTACCTCCGACTCGGTGCCCAGCTACCAGCTACACGCTGCGGCGTTCGGGTTCGTTGGGCTGGAGCCGTCAGACCCGCCGTCGGACCAGTCGCCCTGGTCCCTGATGCTCGCCCGCGTCACGATGCAGTCTTCGGACGGGCCGAACACGTGGACCTCGACGCGGGGGTCTCCCGACGAGAGCGGGATCTTGTGGATGTGCAGGAACGGGTGCTCCGTATCTGCGGCGACGTAGCGGACGACGCCCCCAGAGACGATGCCGGACCGCTCGAACCCTTCCCAGGTGTCGGACCTGTCTTCTCTGTACCCGAGAGCCCCCATGTCGAGGCCGGCAAACGCCGCCGCGTCCTGGCCGGCGCCGCCCATGGCCGAGGGCTTCTGATAGAACGCGATGATGTCGCCGGAGAGGGCGACGCCCATCTCCGTGTACCGGTCGAACTCGGCCTTCTGCTCGTTCTCCGCGAACGCGCTGACGCCGACGACGACAGCCAGGCCCACGATGACGATCGCGAGCACAAGGAGGAGAAGTTGCTGCTGGCCCATCTCGTCGTGTGAGGAGTGACGTCACAACCCGGACAAGGACTGTGCCTCACCAATTGCCCGCTCGGATCGGCGCCGACGGGTGACGTCCTCACCCGTCAAACCCGCGATCAGCCGTGCGACGGGTGGGGAGACACGGAACGGGCCGTTTCGCTGCTACATGGAGCGACGCTCTAGCCACTGATGCGGCGAGAGCGCTACGCGCCTGGAATCCCAGGCTCCGTCATGCTGCGCACGTCCAAGACCTCGTCGATCCGGTCGGCCGAGATAACGCCCATATCGAGCGCCACGTCGCGGACGCTCCGACCCTCCGCGGCGGACTTTTTCGCCACCTTCGAGGCCGTGTCGTAGCCAATCTCAGCGTTCAGCGCCGTCGCGATCGACGGGTTCAGGAGCAGGAGCTCGCGAGCGCGCTCGCGGTTGGCCGTGATGCCCTCGAGGCACCGCTCGCGGAACGCATCCAAGACGCCGGACAGCGACTCGATAGACTCGAGCATCGCGTGGGCCATGACGGGCATCATGACGTTGAGCTCGAAGTTGCCGTGCTGGCCGCCGACGGTAATCGTGACCGCGTTGCCCATGACCCGCGCGCCGACCATCATCATGGCCTCGGACATGACGGGGTTCACCTTGCCCGGCATGATCGACGAGCCGGGCTGGATGGCCGGGAGCTGGATCTCGCTCAGACCGGACGTCGGGCCGGAGGACAAGTGGCGGATGTCGTTCGCGATCTTCATCAGCGAGACCGCGACCGTGTTGAGCGCGCCGGCCGCGAACACGTAGGCGTCCTTCGCCGCCTGGGCCTCGAAGTGGTTCTCGGCCTCGTGGAAGCTGAGCCCGGTGATCTCGGAGATCTGCTCGATCGCTTTGGCAGGGAAGGCCTCGGGCCGGTTGATGCCCGTACCCGTCGCGGTGCCGCCCAATGCCAACTCCGACAGTTCGGCGCTCGCGCCCTCGACGCGCGAGATCCCCTTGCGGACCTGGGCCGCGTACCCGCCGAACTCCTGGCCGAGCCGGACCGGCGTCGCGTCCATCAAGTGCGTGCGTCCCGACTTGACCACGTCGTCGAACTCGTCGGCCTTCGCGTCGAGGGCGTCCGCGAAACGACGGAGCGCCGGGAGAAGATCGGCCTCGAGGGCGACGCGGGCCGCGACGTGCATCGAGGTCGGGATGACGTCGTTGGACGACTGGCCCATGTTGACGTCGTCGTTCGGGTGGACGCCCTTCGAGCCGAGCTCGCCGCCCGTCGCCCGGGTCGCGACGTTGGCGATCACCTCGTTGGCGTTCATGTTCGTCGACGTGCCCGAGCCCGTCTGGAAGATGTCGAGCACGAACTCCGCGTCGAGGTCACCGGCCCGGACCTGCAAGGCCGCGGCCTCGATGGCGTCGGCGGTCTCGCCCTCGAGCAAGCCGAGGCTCTTGTTGGCCCGTGCCGCGGCGGCTTTGACCGTTCCGATGGCCTCTATAAAGCGCCGCGAGAAGCGGAGCGACGAGATCGGGAAGTTCTCTTTCGCGCGCTGGGTCTGAGCGCCGTAGAGGGCGGAGGCGGGGACGCGGACGTCGCCGAGGGAGTCAGTTTCGATGCGGACGTCGGACATGGGGCGGATCGTGGACGAGTGTAGGAGTTGACGTGGGGCGTAGTCGCCCTCGAGGACGTACCGAGTGGAGCGAGGCGGGTTCGGAGAGGAACTGCGAACTTGCGGACTCAGAGCACCTGCTCGATCACTCGTCCACCGACCCATTTGTCCGCTCGCCCGCTTCTCGTCTCGACCATCCCCGAGATGCACGCCGCCGCCGATGCGGCCCGCACCGCCGGCCGCCGGCTCGTCTTGGTTCCGACGATGGGCGCGCTCCACGACGGTCACCTGGCGCTCGTCCGAGACGCCCGCCGTCGTGCCGGCCCGGACGGCCACGTCACGGTCTCCGTCTTCGTCAACCCGACGCAGTTCGGGCCGGGCGAGGACTTCCAAGCCTACCCGCGCACGCTCGAGGCCGATCTCGACGCCCTCGAGGCCGCGGGCGGCGTCGACGCCGTGTTCGCGCCCTCGCCTCAGGAGATGTACCCGTTCGGGCTGCCGCCTTTCGCGACGGTCTCGGTCCGCGACCTCGACCGGCACCTGTGCGGCGCCTCGAGACCGGGCCACTTCCAGGGCGTCACGACGGTCGTGACGAAGCTGCTTTTGGCCTGTCGGCCGCACGTCGCAGTCTTTGGGCAGAAGGACGCGCAGCAACTCGCCATTCTCCGCCGAATGGTCGCGGAGCTCGGGTTCGGCCTCGAGGTCGTGGGGCATCCCATCGTGCGCGAAGCCGATGGGCTGGCGATGTCCTCGAGGAACCGCTACCTCTCGTCCGAGGAACGCAAACAAGCCATCGTCCTGTCCCAGGCGATCCGCGCAGTCGAGGCC
>NZ_JBARYR010000133.1:0-3300 GCF_049648075.1 Rubrivirga sp.
GACCGAACTCCTACGGCGACGACCCGGAAGGCCGCGATGCTGTGGGCCTCTCCCCGCCGCCCGTGCGCACGACGCGGTCCTTCTCCTTCAGCGTAGGGACGGCGGACCACTCGGTCACCTTCGGGACAAAGGACCGCGACGACGCCTTCGAGGACGATCTCTTCGGCGACGACCCGTTCGACCGGTAGCGAGCCCGGACGACAGCGCACCGTCCTCGAGGGCGAGACAGCACAGCGGACCTCTCTTCTTGGCAGTCGCCCGGCCTCGAGGTCGCCGGCCCAACCCCCACAAAAAAGCGAGCGCCGGCCCCCCTCCCACAGGGGGCCGGCGCTCTGCTCGGCTGGGCGGGGCGAACTAGGGTTCGCCGTGACGGGCTCCTCCCAGTCGAGGTCCGCACGTCCCCCGGCCTCGAGGCCGGGAGAGAGTGGCTAGCGGACGACGCTGAGTTGCTGCGTCGCGGCGACGCCCTCGCCCTCGAGGCGGACGACGTAGACGCCGGACGGGAGCTCCGACGTCGCGACGACAACCGTCGACTCTCCGGTCCCGAACGTGCCCTCAGCGACGACGGCGACCTGGCGGCCGAGCACGTCGTAGAGCGCCACGCGCACGTCCTGAGCACGGTCGAGCGAGAACCGGACCGTCGCGTCGCCCGAGGTCGGGTTCGGGAACGCGGTCAGCGCCAGGACCGACTCGGCCGGATCAGCCACGTTCGAGACGCCGCCCTCGATGGCCAAGATGTCGAGCCCATCGAGGAGCGTCCAGCCCGTAAAGAACTGGCGCTCCGAGCCCGGGTCGAACGCGCCGATGTAGTCGACGTCGTCGAAGAAGTCACTGTCCAAGTTCGAGGCCGAGAAGTCGGCGTCAGGGAACCCGGCGACCGTCCCACGAGCGACAGTCACTGCGACCAGGTTGTCGTTGAACGTGTCGCCATCGGTGTCCTCCGTCGTCACCGAGATGCCGGCGTCCTGGAGGAAGTTGGCTTGCTCGAGGGCGACAGTCTGAGCGGCAGAGCCACCCGTCACGACCGCCGCGAACGTGTCGCCATCACCGAAGTCGAGGCCGAACACGTTGTTGCGGATGTCGAGGTCGTCCGTGCCGATAAGCGCGAGCGTCTCGTCCGACTCGAACGTGATCGCACGGCGGGGGCCGGACGCGAACACCGAGTTGTAGAACGAGCCGCCGGCGCCGTCGCGGAAGCGGAGCAGCCGCGAACCGGTCGAGAACCCGTCGAGGCCGGCTCCGACGAACGTGCCGTTCGAGACGACGGGGCTCGTGAGCGGCGTCGCGGCGAAGTTCTCCGGCAAGTTGTCGAACTCACCGGCCGAGTCCGAGTCGTCCGGGCTCTGAACGACGAGCCAGAACTGGCCGTTGCCGTCCCAGCCCTGGGCGTAGTCGAACGAGTCGTCGCCGGAGTAGGCGACCACGGCGTACTTCACGTCGACCGTCCCGCCGAACCACTCGATGCCGTCGTCGGTGTTGGCGAACACCTCGACGTACTCGATCTCGGTGCCGCTGCCGACGCCGCCGAGCGTGAGGCCGTTGATCTCGTTGTCCGCGCCGATCACCGCACCGCCGTGGCGGATCGAGACGTAGCGGAACGTGCCCGAGTCGTCCCCGGCGTTGCTGCCGCCGTAGACCGCGTTCTCAGCCTCAGGAATTCCTTCGATGGCGTTGTTCGTGACGCCGGTGTTGGTCGGAGCCGAGCCCAGGATGATCACGCCGCCCCACAGCCCGCGCTCGTTCGGCGCGATGTCGTCGAGCGTCGACAAGTCGTCGCGCTCGGCGGTAAAGATGATCGGGGCGTCGGCGGTGCCGTTGGCCTCGATGTTCGAGCCGCGCTTGACGATCAGGGCCGAGGCGAAGTCCGCGTTCGAGATGTCGTTGGCGGCCCGTCCCTTGACGACCGTCCCGGCCTCGATGGTCAGCGTTGCACCCGCGTCGACGAAGACGAGCCCGTCGAGGATGTAGGTGTTGTTCGCCGTCCACGTCGCGTCGCCGACGATGTCGTCGGTGACGATGATCTCGGCGTTGTCGATGGTGCCCTCGACCTCGAGGACGCCGATCTGGTCGACGAACGTCCAGTCGGTGAACCACTGGCGGTTGGCGTTCGGGTTGATCGCTCCGATGTAGCCGACCTGGCTGAAGAAGCCGCCGTCGTCGTCGGCAAAGTCGAACGTCGCGCCATTCGTATTGGCGACGTCGGTACGGTCGACCGTAACCGAGACCAAGTTGTCGTTGAACGTGTCGTTATCGGTGTCTTCGGTCGTGACCTCGATGCCCGTCTCCTGCAGAAAGTTGCTGGCCGACAACGCCGTCAGCTCGGACGGACGGACGCCGCCGATGATGTCGGCGAACGTCGTCCCGGCTCCGAACCCGAGGCCGAACACATTGTTCGCGATCGTCAAGTCGTCCGTGCCCAAGAGCGCTAAGGTCTCGTCCGACGCGAACGTGATGGCTCGGGAGCCACCGGCATCGAACACTGAGTTGTAGAACGAGCCACCAGCCCCGTCGCGGAAGCGCAGGATGCGGCTACCCGTCGAGAACCCGTTCTCACCAGGCCCAATGAACGTGCCGTTCGAGACGGTGGGCGTCGTGAGCGGCGTCGCGGCGAAGTTCTCCGGCAAGTTGTCGAACTCACCGGCCGAGTCGGAGTCGTCCGGGCTCTGGATCACCATCCAAAACTGGCCGTTGCCGCGCCAGCCTTGGGCGTAGTCGAACGAGTCGTCGCCGGAATAGGCCACGAGCGCGTACTTGACGTCGACGGTCCCACCGAACCACTCAATCCCGTCGTCCTGGTTGGCCAGGACCTCGACGTACTCGATGGTCGTGCCGCTCCCGACGCCGCCCAAGGTGAGCCCGTTGATCTCGTTGTCGGCGCCGATGTCTGCGCCGCCGTGGCGGATCGAGATGTAGCGGATCGTACCGGAGTCGTCATCCTCATCCGTTCCACCGTAGACGGCGTTTTCGGCCTCCGGAATGCCCTCGACGGGGTTATCCGTGACGCCCGTGTTGGTCGGCGCCGCGCCCAGGACGATGAGGCCGCCCCACAGGCCGCGCTCGTTGGCGGCCACGTCGTCCGGGTTGGACACGTCGTCGCGCTCGGCGGTAAAGATGATCGGGGCGTCGGCGGTGCCGTTGGCCTCGATGTTCGAGCCGCGCTTGACGATCAGGGCCGAGGCGAAGTCGCCCGTGCTGATCTCGTTGGCGGCCCGGCCTTTCACGACCGTTCCGGCGTCGATCGTGAGCGTCGCGCCCGCGTCAACGAAGATGAGACCGTCGAGGACGTAGGTGTTACCGGTC
>NZ_JBARYR010000134.1:0-2885 GCF_049648075.1 Rubrivirga sp.
CGCCGCGACGGCGGCCGGGTGCGTGAACGGCGCCCGCGTCGGGCTCCGGTGCCAGAGCGCGTCGAGGTCGGCGGGGGAGGGCAGAGGTCGGGGGGCTAGCTTGCCCGAAAGGTACCCGCCCGACTCGTGCTCTCAGATTTCCCCCCGCCCGGCGCGATGCCCATCGGCCTGATCGGCGGGACCGGTCGCAGCGGGACGACGGCGTTGCGCGACGCGCTCGCGCTCCACCCGGACGTGCTCGCGTTCCCCGAGCTCCGTTTTTCGATTGACCCCGACGGGCTCACCGATGTCTACCGGGCCTTCCGCGACGGCTGGAGCCCGTACCACGCCGACGTGGCGCTCCGTCGATTGCGCGCGCTCCTCGAGGCCGTGGCCCAGGACTCGCCTTCGGCACTGCCGGGCCGTGTCGCACGGAAGCTCGGCCTCGATGAGAAAGCTGGCCGGCAGGCCGTCCCGGCGTACCACGGGCACCGCGCCCTCGAGGTCTGCCCGACGTTTCTGGAGCGCGCCGAGCAGCTTCTGGCCGACCTCGAGGGCTACCGCTACGTCGGCGCCTGGACCGGCACGCCCGGCGGGGCCCGCGCCGAGGTCCGCGTCGGAGGCCCGTACGAGCGTGACGATCTCGCCTCGATGCTCGGCGGATTCTGGCGGGCCGTCGCCGCCGACAGCCTCGAGGTCGCGGGCCGGTCCTACTTCCTCGACAAGCAGACGTGGTCCATCCTGTGGGCCGAGGACATCTTCGACCTGCTGCCGACCGCCCGGCTCGTCCACGTCGTCCGCGACCCGCGCGACGTCGCGGCCTCGACGGCGACGATGCGCTGGGGGCCGTCGGACCCGCTTCTCGCCGCGCGCTGGACCGCCGACCTATTGGGCCGATGGGCCGAGATCCAGCCGCGTCTTCCCGCCGACCGCGTCCTCGAGGTGCGTCTCGAAGACCTGGCCGACGGCGGCCTGCGCCGTGTCGTGGACTTCCTCGGCCTCGAGTGGAGCGCCGTCCTCGAGGGCGCGAGCTTGTCCCGAACGAGAGAAGGTCGTTGGAAGCGGGACCTCGGCAATCAGTCGGGCGCCGTCGCGGAGAGACTCGCTCCGTTCGTGGAGCGGTATGGCTACGAGCCGGCGTAACGCGTCCTCGAGGTCGGACCGGGCGACCCACCGGGTCGCCCCTACCACGGATCGAGGTCGTGCACAGATCGAGGTCGCCGTCCGTCCTCGAGGTCGCCGTGCGGCTTCCCGTGCCCCTTGCCGCGTCCCTCTAGCCCCACCCTGGCTCCGCCGGGTCTTCTCCGGCTCGTCACCGGACGCGAGCACGCGGCCTCGAGGGCGGGCGTTAGCCTTTGGTAGAGACAAGGGACCCCGGCTGGCGCGGAAACGCCCAGCCCCAGGCTCCTCCCGAAAGGGGCTCCGCAGGTGCGGGGACGAGCGTGGACCGGACCGAGCAAGACTCGAGGCTGAGGCCATCCCGCTTTTCCCACGACCCCGCACAGCGGACCCATGACTTTTTCAGACCTCTCTCTGCGCCCCGAGTTGGCGCAGACCGTGGCCGACCTCGGCTACTCCGAGCCCACTCCAATCCAGGAGGGCTTAATCCCCGTCCTTCTGACCGGCCGCGACGCCATCGGCCAGGCCCGGACCGGAACCGGCAAGACGGCCGCCTTCGCGCTGCCGCTGCTCAACAAGCTGGCCGAGAGCGACCAGCGCGGCACCGTCCGCGCCCTCGTCCTGTGCCCGACGCGCGAGCTCGCCGTCCAGGTCTCGAGCGCCGTCTACACCTACGGCCAGGCGCTCGGCATCCGCGCGCTCCCGATCTACGGCGGCCAGGCGTACCACAAGCAGACCCGCCGCTTGCGTCAGGGCGTCGACATCGTCGTCGCGACACCGGGCCGGTTGGTGGACCTGCTGAACCAGGGCCTGATCGACCTGTCGAACGTCGAGACCGTCGTCCTCGATGAGGCCGACGAGATGCTCTCGATGGGCTTCGCCGACGACCTCGAGGCGATCCTGAAGACGACGCCGACCGAGCGCCAGACGGCCGTCTTGTCGGCCACGCTCCCGAACCGGATCCGCCAGATCGCTGGCACCTACCTCCGTGACCCGGAGACGATCGCCGTCGCCTCGGGCGACCGGACCGCTGCCGACATCACGCAGCGGGCATTCCTCGTCAACGGCCGCGACAAGCTCAACGCGTTGGTTCGCCTGCTCGAGACCGAGGACGTGACGAGTGCACTCGCGTTCGTCAAAACGCGCGCCGGCTGCTCCCGCTTGGCGAGCGAGCTTCAGGACCTGGGCTACGCCGCCGAAGCGATCTCGGGCGACCTGAGCCAGGGCCAGCGGACGGCCGTCCTGGGTCGGTTCAAGAACAAGCAGATCCAGATCCTGGTCGGCACTGATGTCGCGGCCCGCGGGCTCGACATCGACCACGTCTCGCACGTGTTCAACATCATGCTGCCCATCGACGCCGAGGCCTACGTGCACCGCGTCGGCCGGACGGGCCGCGCTGGGCGCGAAGGGACGGCGTTCTCGCTCGTCGCACCGTCCGAGCGCGGGCTGCTCAACCGGATCGAGCGCTACGCCAAGCGCCGCATCGAGTACGCCGAGCTGCCGTCCGTCGAGGACGTCCAGGCCGTCCGCGACCAGCGTCTCATGTCCGCGATCCAGTCCGGCCTCGAGGACGCGACCGACCGCGACAAGGCGCTCGTCGTCGATCTCGTGGCCGAGGGCCAGGACCCGATGGCGATCGCGACCGCGGCGCTCGCCGTGGCCCGCGCGGCGCGCAAGGAGGCACCGCTGCCGCACATCCACAGCCCGAACGACCGTCGTCCGAACCGCCGCGACCACGGCGGACACCACCAGCACAAGGCCGACCGCAACGGCCGCGAGCAGGGCTT
>NZ_JBARYR010000135.1:0-1521 GCF_049648075.1 Rubrivirga sp.
CCCGGCGGGGCTCCTGCTCAAAACCTACTTTTTCCTAGGCCGAGCGGGCGTCGAGGTGGAGGTCGGGCGGGCTCCGGCCTCTACATTTTTCGTCATCCGGGGCCGAGCTCATCCCTCATGGCCACACGTCGGGCACCGGCCGTCCGACGAGGTCTCGCTCGTCGCCTGCTGCGCTTCCGTCGTCCCGAGCCGCCGCGCGAACTCCAGCGAAACGCGGAGGAGGCCGGCGACCGAGAGCGCCGACGGGTGAATCGCCCTCCGTCCGGGACGGTGCGCTCCGGCGTAGACGTTGACCGTCCCGACCCCGGCGTCGTACACCGACGCCGTCCACAGGCCGCCGTTGCGAGCCGCGCCGGCGGTGAGGTAGTAGGCGATCCGCCGACCGTGCCAGTCGGTGAACGTGAACCGGCCCGCCCGGTGCGCCTCGGCGGCGAGCGTCGGAGCGAGGTATGCCTCGTCCGCTGTGATCTCGGGGCCTGTGGTCGAGGCGGGGGCGTCAACAAAAGTCATCTTATGTCGTCTTATGAGCCGGGCTCACGACACCAGCCCGTGCGGGCGGAAGTCGACGGCAACGATGCCACCGGACGCGGTGAACGTCTCCAGCCGGGCGGCGGCATCTGGAGACAGACCGGCTCTCCAGGAGTCGAACGCGCGGGCGGCGTCGTCGGTCAGGATCGCGCCACGGGGAGGGCGCGGCCGGTCGGGTCGGAGTTCGGCCTCAACGCGAGAGATACGAGGCAGGGACGGTCTGGGCATGGGTCAGGAGGTGACGCGGTGGTAGAGAGAAGCCAACTCGGAGGTCGAGAGGCCCTTGAGCGACGGCATAGAGCCAGGAGCCGGCGAGAGCTCGTCGTACCGGGCGCGCAGTTCGTCGTCGGACAGCACCTTGAGCTCAGCACGGAGTTCGGCGAGGCCTAGCGGCGAAGGGGCTGGCACGTCGGGCGTGATCTTGTCGAGTCGGGAGCGGAAGCGGGACATGGGACTACGGGATCGGAGGGGCCGAGAGGACGGTGACACCGGGGGCGATCTCGGACCCGGCGTCGAGCGGCCCGATGGGCGGGGCGTCGACGACGACGGGGAACGGTCGGAGCCCGGCGGCCTCGACCTCAGAGCACCACGCGGCGCGGGCGTCGTCGTCGCGGCCGAGGAAGAACACGGCGGACACGCTGGGAGCCCCTGAAGTGGTGCCCTCCAGTCGGGAGACGCGGGCGCGGAGCGATTGGGACATGGGTCAGGCGAAAGCGCCGCTGTAGCGGCCGGACGCGGTGGAAGTGGAGGGGGCATCGAGGGCGGTCTCGAGCGCGAGGAGCCGGCCCTCGAGCTCGCCGACCTCGACGATCTTGGCGAAGGCGGACGCGGCCTGCGTCGTCGCGTGGACGGCCTTGAGCACGCCGGTCCGGTCGCTCTCGGCCGCCGCGTCCATCATGCACGCCTCGGCCATCTCGAGGGCGCGCCAGAGCCGCTTCCGAGCGCCCTCGAGGTCGCCGGTGGCCCGGCGGTTCCGCTTGTGGAGCCGGGCGA
>NZ_JBARYR010000136.1:0-2483 GCF_049648075.1 Rubrivirga sp.
GACAGCGCCGGCACCGACCTCGAGGACGACGGCCCTCCGCCCCCCGCTAGTGCGACCGTCACGGTCGATCTCGCCTCCATCCGCGCCGTCCGCGACTGCGACAGCGGAGACAACCCAGGCGACTTCCACTTCCGCGTCTCCTTCGTCGACGGCCGCAACCAATCGATCGGATCGGTCGTCGAGATTCCGGCCGGCCGCTATGGCAGCGACGGCACCGAGGCCAACACCATCCAACTCGACGACGGCGAGTCGTTCCCGCTCAACGAGTCGGTCTCGTTCACGCTCCCCGAGCAAGACGGGAGCGCGTTCACGGTCCAGTTCATGATGATCGAGTGGGAAAGCGCCACCGCACGTGACGCTCAGGCCGACGACGCGAGCCGGCTCGGCACCTACGAGTTCGTCGACGGTCGCTTCCGCAACATCGCCGGCAGCCAGGCTCTGGTTATCAACCCGACCTCACGGACCTGCCAGACGCGATTGGAGTATTCCATCACCGTCGGCTAACGCCCGTCCTCGACGGATGCTCGTCCTCGAGGACGGGCCGTTCACGCAAAGAGCCCCGCGAGTGTCAAAGCTCGCGGGGCTTCTGCGGTCCAGGGCTCTCGCTCGTGGAAACGACGACACCGATCGCTAGACGAGAGACGTCTCTACCGCTCGATCCGCTCCCCGGACGCCGTGATGACGACGAGTGTGCCCGCGATGCCGTCAGCAACGAAAGCATTGGTGACAGACACGGCGGCGCTTCGCGATTCGCCGGGCTTCATTCGGACCTCGTAGCGTGGTGCGTCATTGGTGCGCTGGCGTACCGACACTGACTCGATACCGTCGGCGGTGAGAGACGCCGGAATAGCTGGTGGTGGCGCCGGAGCTGGTGGTGGCGGTGGCGGTCCCGGCGCCGGTGGGGGAGGTGGCGGCGGAATCAGCTCCAGCCGAATCGTCGGCCGCTCGATCTCACGTCCATCCGCGTCGATCACGACGAGGGCCGTCTGTGCGTCTCCGTCTCTAGAGAGGTAGTCCGCGACGCGGACAGCATCCTGACTGGAGGTGCCGGGGTTCAGCCGGACTCGCACTCTCTCGATGTCATCTCCTTCCCTCCAGACCGAGACCTCTTGAACCTTCTCCAGCAAGGGGTGGCTCTGGAACGCCGGTGGAGGCGGCGGTGGAGGAGGGGGAGGCGGCTGCGCATCTGGGACAGCCGCCGTTGCGAGTAGAAGCGGGACGAGGAACAGGGCCGCGCCGAGAAACCGGGCGAGATGTTTTCTATCGGGTCGAACTCGAGTCATAGCGGTAAGCCGGTGAATGAGGATGGACGAGGAGGCACCGAGCGCGAGCGGCGGCGCGGACTGGTGGGCAAAGCTGGTCAAGAGGCGGCCATACCGTTCTGCCCGGTCCGGCCACGTCCCGATCACGTCGGCATCCGCGACGCGCTCCCGGTCGAGGTCGAGGCCACGGCGCAGAACGTGGACCAGCGGGTGCCACACGAACACGGCGCCGACGACCTGCTCGGCGAGGTGCCACCCGAAGTGGTCGCGGCGGACATGGGACAACTCGTGCAGGAGCGCGAGTTCGAGGGCGTCGCCCTCGAGGTCGCTCGGGACCGCGACGACCGGGCGCCACCAACCGATCGTGAACGGCGCCCGCCCGACCTCGATGTGGACGGCCTCGACGCGCCGCTCGATGCCCAGGCGAGTGGCGAGCGCTGTGGTGGTCGCCTGAACCTCTGGCGTGGCCGGCCGGAGCGTGCGGCGCGTTCGGCTCAGCCAAAACACGCCGCCGGCGAGAACAGAGAGCGCCGCCAACGCCGCTCCCACCGCGCCGAGGGTCAAGCCGCCGATCAGGACATTGGTCCACGAGAGGATGGGCGCAGCCCCGTCCTCGAGGACGGATCCCTCACCGGCGAGCACCACGATCTCGCCGAGCGCGGGAGCAGCCACGAGCGAGGGAATGAACGGGGCCAGAAGCGAGGGGAGGGCGACCAGCGCCGGCAAGAGCGCCAGCGAGGCGCCGCGGACCCACGACCCGACCGCCGCGGACGGACCGGTCTTCTCGAGGACGATCTCGACGGCCAGCACCAGAACCGTCCACAAGAGAACGGGCGTCCAGAACGTGACGCTGCTGAGCTCGCCGATCTCTGCCAGCGTGTAGAGGATCTCAGTCATCGGTCCGGCCCTCGCGTCCAAGCTGGTCGAGAAGCCGCTCGACCTCCGCCTGCTCGTCCGGCGTCAGCGACTCGTGGCGCGCCAAGGTCTGGATCAAGCTCCGCGCCGACCCGCCGAACACCTTGTCGACGACCGAGGTGAGGAGCGAGCCGCGGACCTGGTCGGCCGGTTGGGCGGCGGTGTAGACGAACGTGGCGCCGTCGCGCTCGTAGCTCAGGTACCCCTTGTCCGCGAGGTTCTTGATGATGGTCGTGACCGTGGTGTAGGCGAGGTCGCGCTCGATCCGGTCGTGGACCTGGCGTGCCGTCGCCCGGCCGAGCTCCC
>NZ_JBARYR010000137.1:0-1966 GCF_049648075.1 Rubrivirga sp.
CCGTCCTCGACCACGCGCGGACGACTCGGCTGGTGGCCGAGCGCGAGAAGGCGCTCCAGGTGGTCGCCCGGATCGAGGAGAAGGCAGCGAGCGCCGTCTCAGTCGCCCAGAAGGGACTCGGCGATGCCCAGGCGCGCGCGTCTCACGCGAAGCGCGCGTTCGGGGCCTCGATGGCGGAGACCTACGCGAGGCCGTCAGAGGCGGCGCGGGCGTTCCTGAGCGACGCCGAGTCCAGCGGCGTGGACGGGGCCGCTCAGCAGATGGCCGTCGACCCCGAGCGATACGGGCCACTCAAGACGAGCCCCGCCACGGCGCGGTACAGCCTCACCCGAGGAACGACGACGGAGCCCGCGCGCACCGCCGCGGCGCTGGCGGCGAAGCACGGGCGCGCATTCGTCGAGGCTCGGCAGATCGTCCAGAAGGCCGAGGCGGAGGTGAAGCAGGCCGGAGAAGTTCACCGCACGGTGTCGGCCGAGTTGTCTGGAGTCCGGCCGCTTGCCCAGAGAGCGGGCGTCGACGAGTTCGGCCCGGCGGCCGTGAGGGTGCGGCTCGAACGGCTCGACAAGACCCTCCGCGAACGGTCGGCCCGCGCGCCCGGCGTCAGCATCACGCCCGCCCGACTGAATGGCCCGGCAGCGAAGGCACTCGGCGCGCGTGTGGGGTCGGTTGGCCTGTCCGTCGCAAGGGCCGCAGCGAAGACGGCTGCGAAATCGGTCGGACGGGGGGATTGAAGCGACGCAGTCTCTCTGGCGTCACACGCAGGCGTGTGCCCGCCGTTGCGCGGCGCGCGGGTGGCATCCTCATCATTCAAACCCCTTCTCCCTCCTCTTTTAAGAGTTTTAGAGGTTTTAAACGTTTTGCGTCGCCCGATCCCCTTGCGCCGCAACGGGTTGAGCGACGAAAGGTGCACGATCTTGTGCTGAGAGGTGCACGGACTTGTGACGAGGGGTGCACGGATTTGTGCTGAAGGGTGCACGGACTTGTGATCCAAAGGTGCACCGATTTGTGAAAGGTGCACGGTCTTGTGATACGGCCTCTGGCGCCCGGCCCTCGCCCCAAAGGTGCACGGACTTGTGAAAGGGTGCACCGATTTGTGAGCGACCCGCCTCCACGGGCACGTACGCCCCGATTACGGCAGGGTTATCCACACTCGCGGCCACCTTTCTCAGCCAAAGGTGCACGGACTTGTGAAGCGTCTGGGGTCGGCCTCGCTAGCCGGTAGACGCCGCGACCCCTACACTGCCCAGCTATGAGCTACGCAGAGGTCATCAAGCACTCGGCGACCGTCCAGGTCACCAACACGGTGCCCCTCCTCGCGCGCCGCTTGTGGAACGTGCTCCTCGCCCGGGCCTACGACGACCTCCCCGATTGGGAGCGAGTCCGCATCCACCGGGTCCCCGTCGGCGAGGTTCTCGACGCACTCGGCACCACGACCCGCAACACCGAGCATCTCAAGGACCTCCTCAAGGCGCTCGCGTCCACACCCGTCGAGTGGAACGTGCTCGGAAAGGACAACGTCGAGGAGTGGGGCGTCTCCGCGCTGCTGGCCGAGGCCAAGATCAAGAGCGGTCAGGTCGAGTTCTCCTACGGCCCCACCTTGCGCGAGCGGCTTCACAACCCCCGGCTCTACGTCCGGATCTCGCTCTCGATCCAGAACCGCTTCGCCTCCAAGCACTCGCTCGCCCTCTACGAGCTCTGCGTCGACTACCTCGACGTCGCCCGAGGCCGCGGCGAGACCCCGTGGATCCCGCTGGAAAAGTACCGGGCCATGATGGGTATCGAGGACGGCCAGTACGAGCGCTTCGCCCAGCTCAACCAGCGCGTCGTCAAGGCGTCCGTGAAGGAAGTCAACAAGCGCTCCGACGTCGCCGTCGCCGTCGAGTACCAGAAGGACGGCCGCTCCGTCACCGCGCTCAAGTTCCGCGTGCGCCCCGCCGCCCGCGACGAGCGCCCGGCCCTTCCCGCC
>NZ_JBARYR010000138.1:0-4979 GCF_049648075.1 Rubrivirga sp.
AGGACGAGTCGCATCATGGGAGCGGCGGGAGACGGGCCGGTAACGTAGCGCCGCCGCCGTGACGTGCCCGGTCCGCCCTCGAGGACGAACAGGAGGCATCGAGGACGTGCTAAACCGGCCTCGAGGAGGCTAGCCGAGATCGGCGAGGTTGGCCTCGAGGGCGGAGATCTCGGCCTTCGCGTCGTCCGCTTTCTGGCGCTCCTTCGCGACGACGGCTTCGGGCGCACGCGAGGTGAACGCCTCGTTCGACAGCTTGCGCTCGACGCCAGAGAGGAACGTGGTCTTGCCCTCGATCTCCTTGCGCAGCCGCTCGCGCTCGACCTCGAGGTCGATCATGCCCTCGAGCGGGACGAACACGCTGTTCGCGCCGACGACCACGGCCACGCTCGCCTTGGGCTTGTCGAGATCGGCGCCGACCTCGAGGTCGGACAACCCGGCCAGACGCTCGACGTAGCTCCGGGCGCCCTCGAGGGCGCCGGCCGTCGCGGCGTCGGCGGTCTGGACGACGGCGCGGACGTCCTGGGACGGCGGCACGTTGTACTGAGCACGGACCTGGCGAATGGCGGTCACGACGTCCTGGACAGTCCCGAACGTCTGCGCGGCCTCGAGGTCGGTCTCCTCGCTCGAGGGCGTCGGCCAGCTTGCGGCGATGCAGGCGTCGCCCGCCTCGCGGGGGCGCAGCGTCCACCACAGCTCCTCGGTCACGAACGGCATGAACGGATGCAGAAGCGCCAGGATTTGCTCGAACACCTCGACCGACAAGGCCAGCGTCTCGCGGCTCGGCGTCTCGCCGTGCGGGGCCTTGGAGACCTCGAGGTACCAGTCGCAGAAGTCGCGCCAGACGAAGTCGTAGACCAACTGCGCGGCCTCCGAGATGCGGTACTTGTCGAGCGCGTCGGTCACGGCCTCGACGGTGTCGTGCAGGCGCGTCAGCAGCCAACGCTCGGCCAGGTCGAGGTCGGCAAAGCTCCGCGCTCGCGCCAAGCTCTCCGTCGGCCGGCCGTCGTCGCCGCGCTCCAGGAACCGGCCGAACACGCGGCTCGCGTTCCAGATCTTGTTGGCGAAGTTACGCCCGCCCTCGAAGCCGGCCGGGTCGAGCTTGATGTCCTGGCCCTGGGCGCACAGCTTGGCCATCGTGTAGCGGACGGCGTCGGCGCCGTACTGCTCCACCATGTCGAGCGGGTCGATGCCGTTGCCCAACGACTTCGACATCCAGCGGCCCTGCTTGTCCTTGATCATGCCCGTCACGAACACGTCCGTGTACGGCGCCTCCTCCGTGAAGTGAGTCCCGGCCATGATCATCCGGGCGATCCAGAAAAACAGGATGTCGTACCCCGAGACCAGCACCGTTCCGGGGTAGAAGGCCTCGAGGGCACGCGTCTTATCCGGCCAGCCCAGCGTCGCGAACGGCCACAGCCACGACGAGAACCACGTATCGAGGACGTCCTCGTCCTGCACGTAGTTGTCTCCAGGCGACTCGACGGAGACCACGAAGTTGTTCTCGCCGCGCTCACCGTCCTCGACTGCGTACCAGACTGGGATCCGGTGGCCCCACCAGAGTTGTCGTGAGATCGGCCAGTCGCGGATGTCGTCGAGCCAGCGGCGGTACTCGTTGGCCCAGCGCGCCGGGTGAAACGTGACCGTCCCGTCGTTCACGACCTCGAGGGCGCGCTTCGCGAGCGGCTCCATCGCGACGTACCACTGCGGCGACAGCAAAGGCTCGATGACGGCCTTCGACCGCGATGAGATCGGGACCGTGTGCGGGTAGTCCTCCGTCCCGATGAGCTGGCCCGCGTCCTCGAGGTCGGCCACGATCTGCTTGCGGGCCTCGAACCGATCGAGTCCGGCATACGGACCGCCGTGCTCGTTGAGCGTGCCGTCCAGGTTCATCAGCGAGACCGTCTCCAGGTCGTGCCGCTTGCCGATGGCGTAGTCGTTCTCGTCGTGGCCCGGCGTGACTTTCAACGCGCCCTGGCCGAAGTCTTGCTTGACGTAGTCGTCCGCGATGATCGGCACGACGCGGCCGACGGTCGGTACCTCGACATACTTGCCGATGAAGTCGGTAAACCGCTCGTCCTCCGGGTGAACCGCGACGGCGGTGTCGGCGGGGATCGTCTCCGGCCGCGTCGTCGCGATGTCGATGTGGTCGCCGGTCGGCGTGCCGTCCCCTGTGACGACGGCGTAGCGGACGGTCCACAACGAGCCCGGCCGCTCGACGTTATCGACCTCCTCGTTCGAGATGACGGTCTGGTTGTCCGGGTCCCAGTTGACGAGGTAGTCGCCGCGGTAGACCAAGCCCTGCTTGTGCAGGCGGACGAACACCTCTTGGACAGCCGTGCTCAGCCCCTCATCCATCGTGAACCGCTGGTAGCGCCAGTCGCAGGAGTCGCCCAGGCGCCGCTTCTGCTGCAAGATGATGTCGCCGTACTCCTCCCGCCACTTCCAGACGTGCTCGAGGAAGGCGTCGCGGCCGATCTCCTTCCGCTTGACTCCGTCCTTCTTGAGCGTCCGCTCGACGACGTTCTGGGTCGCGATCCCGGCGTGATCGAGGCCGGGAATCCAGAGTGCCTCGAAGCCCTGCATCCGCTTGAATCGGATCAGCAGATCCTGGACAGTGTCTTGCAACGCATGGCCCATGTGGAGCCGGCCGGTCACGTTGGGCGGCGGCATCGGGATCACGAATGGCTCCTTGCCGCCCTCGAGGACGGCATCGGGGTCGGCGTGGAAGAACCCGCCGTCCTCCCAGTAGGCGTACCACTTCTGCTCGACGGCCTCGGGCTCGTAGGCGCCGTCCTGGGGCGCGGCGGGCGGCGTGTCCGGCGTCGAGGTTGGGGCGTCGGTGGCGCGGGGGATCTCGGTCATTCGCGTCGGGCAGGCGCCCTCAAGGGTGATCCGCGAAGCTAGCGAGGTTGCGGGGGAGGGCCGATGAAGCGTGGCAGGGCTAGAGCGATGGCCGGAGAGCGCGTGCCGGCCAAATGCAATTGATAACACATCCTGATCAACGCATTTGCTTACCCTCGGCGCCCTATCTCGCCAACCGCCATGCGCTCTCTAGCCCTCACGCTGCTCGTCGTCTCGGCCGGCCCGGTCGCCGCCCAGGTCTGCCCTGGCGATGTACTTCTGCCCACACAGGCCGCCGTCGATGCATTTGCGTGCACCGAGGTCGAGGGGACGCTGATCATCGGGCACCAGAACCTGCCGGGGAGCGACGTCACCGACCTGACCCCTCTGAGCGGCCTCGAGGCTGTGGGCGGACGGCTCCTGATCGAGAGAAATGACCTCCTCACGTCGCTATCGGGACTCGAGGGCGTGACCCGCTTCGGCAATGAGCTGAGCGTCTCCAACAACAATGCACTGAACTCGATCCAGGGGCTCTCCGGCATCACGCGAGTCGGCGGGCTCTACGTTTTCAACAACCGTGCCCTCCCCTCTCTCGACGGCCTCGAAGCCCTCGAGGTCGCTGTGGGCGATGTCGGGATCAGTGGAAACGTCTCGCTGAGGAGCATCGGTGGCCTCCGAGGCTTGACGGAGGTCGGCGACGATCTCCAGATCGGTGGGAACCGATCTCTCGTCAGCCTCGACGGATTGCAGTCACTCGTGAGCGTGGGCGACCTGCTCCTGTCTGGAAACCCCCTACTCCGCGACCTCGAGGGCCTGAACGCCCTCGTCACCGTCGGCTTCGCGTTCAGCGTGTTCGACAACGCCCAGCTTCAATCTCTCCGCGGTCTCGACGCCCTCGAGTCGGTTGGATTTCTGGACGTCTCGCGCAATAGAGAGCTCACGACGCTCGCCGGGATTGGCCCCCTGTCGTCGGTCGCGGCCCTCTACGTCTCGGACAACCCGGGCCTCACGAGCCTGGACGGTCTGGAAGGCATCACGAGTCTCGAGCTCCTGTTCCTGTCCAGCACAGTCCTCACCGACCTCGACGCGCTTGAGGGACTCACGTCCGTGGAGGGGAACGTGCAGCTTATCGACCTCCCGGTCCGTGACCTCCGTTTCCTCTCGGGCGTGCAGTCCATCGGTCAGGCGCTTCTCATCTCAGAGCTAAACAACCTCACGGACCTGGACGGCCTGGCCTCGCTTCGGACGATTGGGACGGACCTCTCGCTCGTCAACAACGACGCTCTCGTTTCGCTCCGCGCCCTCGAGGACGTGGAGTGGCACGACCCCGGTTTGGTCGTCAACGGCAACGGGTCCTTGCAGACGCTCGACGGACTAGGGTCGATGACGGGGAGAGCCCGCTCCATCGAGGTCGCGAACAACCGCTCTCTCCGGTCGCTCGGCGCGTTGGACGGCCTAACGGAAACCACGGATAGGATCTCGGTGGAGAGGAACGGGGCGCTCGAAGCGCTCGAGGGGTTCGGCGCCCTGCGCGGGATCGGCGGGGAGCTCAACGTGATCGGCAACCCTTCGCTCCGGTCCATCGACGGGCTCAGTGCCCTCCGCTCCGTTGGCGACAACTGGTACGTGGACGACGACGGGTTCGTATACGGGGGCGTCCGCATCGTGGACAACCCGGCCTTGGTCGAGATCGCAGGGCTCTCGGCGCTCGCGACGGTCGGCGGCGTCCTCGCGGTCGTGGCCAACCCGGAGCTGGCCTCGCTGAGAGGGCTCGAGGCCGTCCGCGCAGTAGACGGCTCCCTCCGGCTCGCCGACCTGGACGCGCTGCTCGACCTCGACGCCCTGCGCGACCTCGAGGCCGTCAGCGGCGAGTTGTCCGTCGTCCTCAATCGGTCGCTCGCGTCGTGCTCATGCGGTCTCTCGGGGCTGATCTCCGGCGGCGCGTTCTCGGGCGTCGGTGGATCCGTCCAGATTGTGGGCAACGCGAACGGCGGGATGTGCTCCTCCCCCGAGGCCGTCCTGGCGACGGCGTGCATGAGCACGGCCTCTGGCCCTGGCCCCGTCGCGGGGCTCGCCCTCGAGGTCGCCCCGAACCCGGCCGAGGGCGCCGTCCGTGTGGCGTGGACGCTCGCCGAGTC
>NZ_JBARYR010000139.1:0-6259 GCF_049648075.1 Rubrivirga sp.
GGCCTCGACGGCGCGCTCCGGGTGCGGCATCATCCCGACCACGTTGCCGCGCGCGTTCGTGACGCCGCCGATGTTGCGTGCCGAGCCGTTCGGCGCCGCCTCCGGCGTGACCTCGCCGCTCGCGCTGACGTAGCGGAAGACGATCCGTCCCTCGCCCTCGAGTCGGTCCAGCGTGTCGTCGTCGGCGACGTAGTTACCTTCGCCGTGGGCGACCGGGATCGTCAGGATCTCGCCGTCCTCGAGGCCGGCGGTGAACGCCGTCGAGGTCGACTCGACGCGCAGGTGCGCGGGCTTGCAGGCGAACCGCAGGCTCGCGTTGCGGATCAAGGCGCCGGGGAGCAGGCCGGCCTCGCACAAGACCTGGAACCCATTGCAGACGCCCAGCACCGGGCCGCCGGTCCCCGCGAACCGGACCACGTCCTTCATCACGGGCGAGAACCGAGCGATGGCGCCGGCCCGCAGATAGTCGCCGTAGCTGAATCCGCCGGGCACGACCACCACGTCCGCGTCGCCGATGGAGCCCTCTTTGTGCCACACCATGCGGACGTCTTGGCCGAGCACGACCTCGAGGGCGTGGTGCGCATCGTGGTCGCAGTTGGAGCCGGGGAAGACGAGGACAGCGACGCGAGCCATGGTCGGAGACAGCAGTGGAGGGCGGGAAACGGGCGAGCGCTCCTCAGCGACTCGTGCCCGCGGGTCCCGGAGGTAATCTAGCCGTCGGGAGTCCGGCCTCGAGGACGAGATCGGTCTTCGGCTCCGTTCCACGTTTCCACCCTCGTTTCCCTTGATCCCCAGGGAGCTCTTCAAAAAGATCCGCCACGTCGAGGTCCGCACGCGCGGGCTCGTCGACGATGTGTTCGGGGGCGAGTACCACTCGGCGTTCAAGGGCCGCGGCATCGAGTTCGCCGAGGTCCGCCCGTACCAGATCGGCGACGACGTCAGGACCATCGACTGGAACGTGTCCGCGCGGACGGGCGAGCCGCACGTCAAGATGTTTGAGGAGGAGCGCGAGCAGACGCTGATCCTGGTCGTGGACGTGTCGGCCAGCGAGGACTTTGGAAGCGCTCGGGCCAAGCGCGACCTGGCCGCCGAGATCTGCGCCGTGCTCGGGTTCTCGGCGCTCCGCAACCATGACAAGGTGGGCTTGGTGCTGTTCTCGGACCGCGTCGAGCGCGCCGTCCCGGCCAAGCGCGGCAAGCGCCACGTGTTGCGTCTCGTCCGCGACCTGTTCGCCCACGAGCCCGTCGGCAAGGGGACCGACATCGCGGGCGCCGTCGACCACGTGCTGCGCGTCCAGCGCCGCCGGGCCATCGTGGTCCTGGTGAGCGACTTCCTGGTCCCGGCCCCCCGCCAGGCCGACGTGGCTCGGTCGCTGCGCATCGCGTCTCAAAAGCACGATGTCGTGGCGATCCGATTGGTGGACCCCCGCGAGGAGGCGCTGCCGGCCGTCGGACTGCTCCGCGTCGTGGACGCCGAGACCGGCCAGGCCTCGCTCGTCGACACCTCGAGCCGGGCCGTCCGGCAGGCCTTTGCGGCGCGGGCCGGCGATCGGTCGTCGCGCATCGAGGCCACGCTCAAAGCCTCGAGGGTGGACCACGTCACCCTCCGCACGGACACGGACTACGTCGAGCCGCTGTCGTCCTTCTTCCGCCACCGGTCGCGGCGATGAGTCGATGGACGAACAGGGCAGGCGTCCTCGAGGTCGAGCGCTGCGTCGAGGTCCGCCGAGCCATCGAGGTCGGACCGGGCGACCCACCGGGTCGCCCCTACAGCACCACCGAAGTCGTCATCGAGGGCGCGCCGTCCTCGAGGTCGAGCACCGTTGGTTGCGCCGGCCTTACGGCCTCGAGGGCGTTGGCCGTGCTACTTCTCTGCGTTGGGTCCGCTCATGCCCAGAGCGCGCAGCTCACCGTCCTCCAGGACTCGGTCTCCGCCGGCGATCCCTTCGAGGTCGCCGTCACCGTCCGCCACGCGCCGGGCCAGCAGACCGCGTTCCCCGACGTGCCGGTCTCGACCGGCAACCGCCCGAGTTTGGCGTTCGGCGACGCGCTCGTCCTCGAGGTCGAACGGTTCCCGCCGCGCCGGACGGCGTCAGCCCGTGTCGACAGCGCGGTCTTCCGCGTCGTCACGTTCGCGGCCGACACGGCGCGCGTCGGACCCGTCGAGGTCGTCGTCTCGGACCGTGGCGAGACCATCCCGCTCGCGACCCGTGCTGCCGTCGTGCCCGTCCGGTCCGTCCTCGAGGGCGAGGCCCCGTGGGAGCCGGCGCCGTTCAGCGACCCCGAGCCGTTCCCGAGCGCGGCGCCGGTCTGGATCGCCCTCGGCGTGCTGGCGGCGTCGCTGGTGGGTCTGGCAGTCTGGGGGCTCACTCGCGTGCTCCGTCGTCCTCGAGGGACGATCACGAGCGTCGATCCGTACCAGGGTGCCCTCGCTCGACTCGGCGCCCTCGATGCGGACGCGCCAGACACACCGGAAGCCGTCGAGGCGTTCGTCGTCGAGGTACGGGCCATCGTCCGGGACTACCTCGAAAAACGCGTGCGCGTCCCCGCCGCGACCTCGACGACCGACGATCTCGGGGCCGTCCTCGAGGCTGACGCCCGCGTGACGAGTGAGTCGGCAGGGATGGTCCGTCACGTCCTGCGACCGACCGACTTGGTCGCCTTCGCCCGCGTCCGACCGGCGGCCCACGTCGCGGCCGGCATTCGGGACCAGGCCCGCTCTGTCCTCCAAGCCGTCGAGGCCGATGTCACCCGGTCCGAGCGGCCCGTCGAGCCCGCGAACGCCGTCTCCCCTTCCGCCTAGCGGACCGCCGTGCACCAACCGCTGTACCCGTTCTCCGACACGCTCGTCCGCCGGCTTCGTGAGGCCGAGCGCGTCGCGGTGCTGACCGGCGCCGGCATCTCGGCCGAGAGCGGCGTCCCGACGTTCCGCGACCCGGACGGGCTGTGGCAGAAATTTCGTCCCGAGGAGCTCGCCAACGTCGAGGCGTTCTTGGACAATCCGACGTTGGTGCAGGGGTGGTACGCGCACCGCCGCGCCGTCGTCGAGGACGTGGCGCCGAACGACGGGCACCGTGCCCTCGCGGCGCTCGAGCGCTGGGTCGTCGGTCGCGGCGGCGAGTTCTTGTTGGCGACCCAGAACGTGGACGGCCTGCACCGCCGCGCCGGGAGCGAGAGCCTGGTGGAGCTGCACGGCACGATCACGCGCTCCCACTGCATCGACTGCCACGCGCCGGCGCACGAGTCCGCCCTCGAGGCCGGGCCACTCACGTGCGAGAACTGCGGCGGTCTGGTCCGGCCTGACGTGGTCTGGTTCGGCGAGGCGCTGCCGGAGGAGGCGATCGGGCGAGCGACCGAAGCGGCGGCGATGGCCGACGTGTACTTGTCCGTCGGGACGAGCTCGGTCGTGTACCCGGCGGCGGGGCTGCCCCAGATCGCCCGTCAGTCCGGCGCCTACGTCGCCGAGGTGAACCCCGAGCCGAGCGACATCGCGTGGCGGCTCCACGAGCAAGTTCGAGGTCGCGCAGGCGACATTCTCCCCGAGATCGTGGGCGCTCTCGGCGCTGCGATGCCCCGTCCCGACGAACCGCTGCCGTGATCTTCGCCGCCCCTTTCTGGCTCATCCTGCTACCCGTCGTCGCGGTGCTGGCCGTCACGATGTGGCGCCGCCGGAGCGAGGCGGCAGGCGTCCAGTACTCCGTGGCCGGCGACGCGGCGTCGCTGCCATCGACCGGCTGGGCGCGGTGGCGCCGATTGCCCGAGGCTCTTTTGATCGTCGCGCTCGCGCTGTCCGTCGTCGCGATGGCGCGGCCCCAGGTGCGCGACGCGACCGTCGAGCGCTCGACGGAGGGCATCGACATCGTCCTCGCCTTGGACGTGTCGACCTCGATGACGGCTGAGGACTTCGTGCCCAACCGGTTCGAGGCCGCCAAGGCCGTCGCGGCCGAGTTCGTTCGAGGGCGAGAGTCCGACCGGATCGGGTTGGTCGTGTTCGCGGCCCAGGCCTACACGCAGGCGCCCCTGACACTCGACTACCCGTTCTTGCTGTCGATGCTCCAGGAGGTGCGGATGGGCCTCATCGAGGACGGGACGGCGATCGGGACGGCCCTGGCGACAGCGACCGCGCGGCTGCGCGACTCGGAGGCCGAGTCGAAGGTCGTCGTCCTGCTCACGGACGGCCAGAACAACCGCGGCCAGGTCGATCCCCAGACCGCTGCCGAGGCCGCTGCCGCCCTCGACGTCAAGGTCTACGCGATCGGCGTCGGAGGCGAGGGCGGACAGATTCGAGGTCGGTCGCCGTTCGGGATGGGCCGGCTGGGGCCGGCGCCCGAGGTCGACGAGCAAGCCTTGCGCCAGGTCGCGGAGACGACGGGCGGGCGCTACTTCCGCGCGACCGACCGCGAGGCGCTCCGCCAGGTCTACGACGAGATCAGCGCCCTCGAGCGGACCGAGATCGAGGAGACCGTCCTGCTCGACGTCGAGGAGCGCTACCCGTGGGCGCTGTGGCCCGCGCTGATCTGCCTGGTCGCCGCCATCGCGCTGTCCACGACGCGGCTCCGCGAGGTGCCGTAGATCGGAGACTCTGTCACCTGTTGTTGGAGGTGCGGGTGACGAGCCACTCTGTCAGGAGGTCTAAGAGTTGCGGATCGAACGCGCTGCCCTCGAGACCGGTCAGCGACGTCTGGAACGAGTGGTTGAGCCCTCCCAACACCGCGACCGTTGCGTCGTCGGTCGGACTGGCCGTGAGTGCAGCCGTCATCTGGGCAGCGTTCTCCTGCGGCGTCACCGCGAGGTCGGAGCGCCCGTACAGGGCCAGGACCGGAACGTCCACGGCCTCAAGGACGGACGTGGGGTCGAAGCGGACGAGGTCGCGCCAGAACGGCGACGTGTTCGCGCGGATGCCGGCCTCTCGAGCGTCGGGTGCCCATCCGGCGGCATCGTAGGCGACGCCCATCGCAGCGGCGGCAGTCAGCGAATCGGTGTCGGCAGCCGCCGCATCGATGATGGCGCGGCCGAGCGCTCGCTGAGCCTCGACCTCGAGGTCGGACGCCCCCCGGGCAGCGGCCATCCGGGGTGACTGCTCTCGCAACACGTCACGAAGTGGGGCGCTCGGTGTCATCAGCAGTACCAGGAACGCCGCCCGCTCCAAACGTTCGTGAACGTAGGGAGCGTGCACGCCCCCGACGCTGTGACCAACGATCCCGACCCGCTCCGCCGCGACCTCGGGCCGGTCTTTGAGGGTGCGCACGGCCGCGGCTAGGTCCCGCGCTTGGTCGTCGAAGCTCGACGCGAACGGGACGCCATCGGACTCTCCCACGCCGCGCTCGTCGTAGCGTAGGACAACGAACCCCTGACGCGTGAGGTGGTCGGCGAGGACGTGGAAGGGGCGGTGGCCGTCCATCTCGTAGTCGCGGCCGTTGTCGCCGGTGCCGGGGGCGAGGACCGCGGCAGGGTGCGGGCCTGGGCCGTCGGGAATCGTCAAGGTGCCGGCGAGGCGGATGTTTGGGGCGCTCTGGAAGACCACGTCTTCAGACGCGTACGGATGGGAGGGAGCCGGGTCCCGTGGTCGGGCCAGAGGCTGTAGCCTCGAAGTCGCCGGGACGAGCGTGAGTCGGACGATCATGTCCTCCTGCGTCCACGTGCCGGTGATCCGGCGGTCCGTCCTCGAAATGGCGCCGCGAAACGCGGCATCGACAGCGCTCGCCTCGAGAAACAGGCTGTCCCCGCGCACGACAGCGCTCGACAGACGAGCGCCCCGGGACAGGTCGGGTGCCGCAAAAAACGCCACGAGCGAGCTATCGGCATCGCGCTCAAGGAGCAGGGTCGCTCGGAAGGCGTCCTCTTTCGCAGACCACGCTCCCAGGACGCGGTCCATGGCGAGGGGCTGAGCTGCCGCATGAGAGAACGCTGCAAACGTGATGACGAGGAAGACGAGGCGAGCCATGGCCGAGGGGGTGTGGTACGTCAGCGGATGAGTCAGAGCGACAAGCGCTCGCGGAGCGCGGCGGCGCGGCGACGGGAAAACTCGACGGAGGTCCCGTCGCTGAGGCGGGCGGTCAGGCCGCCATTGAGCGCGTCCTCGAGGCCGACGACGTGGCTCAGCCCGATCAACTCCGACCGGCTCGCGCGGGCAAAGTGGGCCGGGTCGAGTCGGTCCTCGAGGCCGGACAGCGACCGGTGGACGACCGTCGTCTCGGGGCCAGCCGGCCCGTCGAAGTGGAGCCGTGTGTAGTTGCCGACAGACTCGAACCGGCGCACGT
>NZ_JBARYR010000140.1:0-2633 GCF_049648075.1 Rubrivirga sp.
GGCCTCGACGCGGCCCGCCCGCTGCCCGAGCACGCGGCTCCCGATGACCATGTCGGCGGTGCCGTCGCGGACCGGCGCTAGGACGGCCTCGAGGTCGGCGGGATCGTCGCTCTTGTCGGCGTCTAGAAAGAGGACGACATCGGGCACGGCCTCGAGGTCGCGGACCCAGGCAAGGCCCGCGAGGCACGCGCGCCCGTAGCCGGCGCGAGGCTCAGGGACGACGATCCCGCCGGCCTCACGAGCGACCTCCGCCGTCCGGTCGCGCGACCCGTTGTCCACGACGACGACCGTCTCGACAGCCTGCCCTGAGCCTGCCGAAGGGGCCTCGAGGACGGACGCCACCACGTCGCCGACGGACGCCTCCTCGTCCCGGGCCGGGATGACGACGACGGTCCGCATCACGGCAGACGCTTGTCGACGAAGCCGGCTTGCATGACGACGTCCGTGGGGACCAAGAGGGGAAGCGAGACCGGCACCGCCCAGTCGATCCCGCCGACGCCGTCCTCGAGGGCGGCCGGCTGCTCGCTGAGGATGACGGCCTCGAAGCGGACGTCGAGCAGCTCGACGTCGCCGCCGGCGGAGCCGTAGAGGATCTGCGTGGACTGCTCCCGAGCGGTGCCGAGCAAGGCCGAGAGCGCCGGGTCGCCCAGGGGGATCCGCGTCGGGACGACCAGGTCGAACGCGCCCGACCCGTCGGCTCGCTGGACGCTGTACCGGACCGTCCCCTCCGTCGCCCGGCCGACGAGGTCGCGGAGGCTCAGGAAGACGCGGAACGTCGGAGCAGCGCTGATCGAGTCGATCTGGACCGCCGGGTCTCCGAGGGTGACCGTCGAGACCGACCGGGCGCCGTCGTCGCGCACGACCTCGATGCGGTGGACGTCGCCCGCCGCGACCTCGAGGTCGGCGATGGCGACGCGGTCCGTGGACCCGTCCTCGAGGACGACGAGCGAGTCGCGCCACGCGGTCTCCCGCCCCGACGTGAGCTCGGTCGAGGTCACAATCGGTGGCGGCAGAGAGGCGATGTCGTTGAGGGGCGCCCGGAGGTCCTTGACACGGAGCACCTGGCGGCTCTCGCGGCCGTCGAGCGCGCCGAAGACGGCGAATGCCAGGTCCGTCTCGGCCCGTGGGTCGAAAGCGTCGGAGCAGCCCGCGAGCGCCACCGCCGCGCAGCACAACGCGGCGAGGCGGCCTCGAACATCGAGAGGCCGGCACAGCCAGCAGAAGAGGGCAGTCCGTCTCCGCACTAGTCGACCTCGAGGCGGAGCCCCAGCGTGGGCAGGAGCGGGAGCTGGTCCACGCGCTCGTTCCGCACCGCGTCGAAGTAGAACACGTTCGAGCGGTCGTAGGCATTCACCAGGGCCGCCTGGACCACTAGCGAGGCGCGCGGAAGCTGAGCCGCCCACTCGATCGACACGTCCAAGCGGTGGTACGACGGCGTCAGCCCAACGTAGGGTTCGGCCTCGAAGATCGCCGTGGGCCGACCCGGATTGCTCACGAGGTCGCGCCCGCCCTCGAGGTCGCGGAAGGCGCCCAGCACGCGCTGGACCGGACGGCCGGACGTGAGTTGGAACGCGACCGACGCGGCCCACGGGCCTCGCTCGGCCCGACCGCTGAGAGCCAGGCGGTGCGGACGGTGGAACGGCGGTCGGTACGTGCGGAACGCGTCGCGGTAGGTCAGCGCGGACGCGGTGTACACGGCCTCGAGACGTAGGCCCGGCCGTCGGTAGGAGCCGGTCACGTCCAGGCCGTACGCGTCGCCGTTGGTGGACAAGAGCTGGCCGCCGACCAGGATCGTCTGGCCCGAGAGTGACTTCGCGTAGCCCTCGATGCCCAGGCGGAGCCCGTCGGCGACGGTGCCTTCCCATCCAGCGAGCCCGTGCACGGCCGTTGGAATCGGAAGCTGGCTCGAGGGCGTGGTCCAGGCCGTGAACACGTCCCCGATGTCGCGCTGGTCGTTCAGGCCCACGATCTCCTGGCGGTAGACGCCGCCCGCCGCCCGAAAGACGGATCGGCCTCGCGTGTACGAGACCTGCAGCCGAGGCTCGATGGACGACGGCTGCTGCTGGGCTGGGAACGTCTGGACGCGGACGCCCGGCTCGATGCGCAACGCGCCGAACTCGAGGTCGGCGTCGGCGAAGACGGAGCCCTCGCTCGTGTTGTCGTTCCGCTCGGCTTCGGGCCGGAACGAGTAGAGGAACCGGTACGACGAGGCCTGAATGCCGGTCCGAAAGGTGTGCGGCCCGACGTAGTAGACGTAGCCGAACCGGCCGCCGAACACGCTCGACTCGGACATCCGTGGCGGCCCGCTCGCGCGGTCAGGCGACGGGACGAACTCCGACACGAACTCGGACCAGTAGGCCGAGATGTCGAGCGCGGCGGCGAACTCGGACGAGATCGTGTAGAACTGGCCCCCGACGGCCGTCGACCGCTGGCGGAGCACGTCGCCGGTCTCGCCCAGATCGGCCCGGTCGCGGGCGTAGAGGGCCGTCGCCTGCAGCGTCGAGGTCGCGTCGAGCCGGGCGTGAGCCTTGGCGAACGCGTCCTCGAAGCGGTACGGGAGGTCCGATCCGACGGCCGCCGCGCTCTCCTCGACCAACGACTGCCGCGCCGAGGCCAGGACCGACAGGTCGCCC
>NZ_JBARYR010000141.1:0-3497 GCF_049648075.1 Rubrivirga sp.
GCCTTCGCCCAAGCCGTCCGCCGCGGCGACTTGGCCACGACCAGCATCGCGGCCCCCGCCCTCGCTGACTCCCTGTTCCGCTCGCTCGGCTCCGGCGACGTGCTCCGCCAGGCCTACGCCGACCTCGCCGCGCCGGCCGACCTCGAACCGATGTCCGCCATCCTGTCCTCGATCGGAGACCTGCGCGACGGGACCGAGATCACGTTCCTGATGGACGTCATCCTCGCGGGCGAGCACCCGGCCCTCCGGCTCGCGGCCCGGGACGCGCTCAACGACCGGCTCGTCGAGGGCGTCGAGGTCGAGGTGACCGGCGACGAAATGCGAGCCGCCACGACGACCATCGACTGGGCGCAGCTCGCGGCCGTCGGGCCGTATCCGCAGTTGGTCCTGGAGACCGACCGGGGCGAGGTCGTGATCGAGCTCGATACAGAGGCCGCTCCCCAGACAGTCCAGCGGATCACGACAGCGGCGGCCGGCGGCCTCTACGACGGCGTCCCGTTCCATCGCGTGGTCGCCAACTTCGTCGTCCAGGGCGGCGACTACGTCCGGCGCGACGGCTACGGCGGCCCCGAGACCGCGATCCGGTCGGAGTTCACCCGCGTCCGCTACCAGACGGGGACGATTGGGATGGCGAGCTCGGGGAAGGACACCGAGGGCTCTCAGTACTTCGTCACGCACAGCCCGCAGCCTCACCTCGACGGCCGCTACACGGCGTTCGGCCGCGTCCTCGAGGGCCAGGACGTCATCGACGCGCTTTTGGTGGGCGACATGGTTCGACGGGCGCGCGTAGCGAGAGACCGCGGCGAGTAGTCCGGAGTCGACCTCGAGGTCGACTCCGTCCGTTCTCGAGGGCGAGGGCTAGCGAAGGCGGACGCCGCCCTGGAGTTGTGCCCGCAGGGCGGGGATCAGTCGCGAGCCGTCTCGGACGGGCAGGCGGTACACGGCGGGCTCGATGAACACGCCGGACGGGACGAGCGCGTGCACGCGGCGGAAGCCGTTCGGGGTCAGCGCGAGGTCGACGGCGCCCTCGACTTGGCGCACGCCGCGGATCTCGGTCCACGCCACGATGACACCCCAGCGGAGATCGCGGAGCCCCTTCCAATGGGTCTCGACCGCCCACGGCGTCGTCTCGGCCGACTGCACGGCGTACGTCCCGACGACTGCTGCGAGAGCAACGCCGAGCGACACCGAGACGACAGAGTCGGCGCCCAGACCGGCGGCCAGCAGAGCGGCGATGGCGGCGCCCCCGAACAGACCGGCTGCGATGCCCACCTTCGCCCTCGAGGTCTCGAGCCGGGCCTGAAGGCTCTCCGAGAACGGTCTGTCGAGGCCGATCCGAATCTGCTGCCAAACGCGACCGCCCGGCGTCGACCGAGCCCGGCGTCGCTCGGCTTCTTCGGCCGCTCGCCGCATCTCCGAGACCACGCGCTCGGCGTCGAAACCGGCGTCGCGATCGCGAGGCGTGAGCGCCTCGAAGGCGGCCTGGACTTGCAAAAACGACTCCTTAGCGGTCGGATCTCCCGGATTGCGGTCGGGGTGGTACCGCCTCACCATTTTGCGATACGCGCGCCGAATCTCGTCGTCAGGAGCACCTTCGGTGACCCCGAGGACGCGGTATGGCGATGCAGCAGGTAGCATAAGCGGGGGACGAGTCGGCGTCCGTCTTATCAGGCGAGGATCGTGCCGATCCCCTGCCGGTCACCGTTTGTCCCCCCGTGTGTCGCCGCTCTGTACCACGAAACGCGGCGCTAGCCGTTTACCAACACGTCGTAGGTGCTCAGGTGCGCGGCGTCCATCTCGGACAAGAGCGCGTACGCCTGGTTGCGCTCGGGGGCGTCCGTCAAGAGGGCCGCGATCTCCTGGTATTTGGCCCCGAAAAACACGTCCGTCGCGTAGCGCCGACGGTTGAACTGGGTGTACAGGTCGTGCAGCGACGTCAGCACCTCGAGGGCGGTCGCGGTCGACAGCAAGGGGTCGATCAAGAACTGGTCGAGGACGCCGTAGTGGTAGTCGAACTGCGCACGGCGGACGGCGACGAACGTCGGATCTAGGAGCTCTTGGATGAGCGTGCTCCGCGTTCGGTCTTCGGACCCTTGACCGATCCACCCGGCGCCCGGCTCGGCCGCGACCAGATCCGTCCGGGCGAGCTCGGACACGCGGAAGGCGCGGTCGAAGAACTCCGTCCCGCCCAGCTCCGAGAACGTGTCGTAGTCGTAGCCCAACATCAGGTTCGCGTAGAAGTCGAGGACGGACGCGAGCGCGTCGAACCGGTTGGGGTCGTAGATCAGGTTCTGGCCACGCGTGTAGGTGAACTGCCACGTGTTGTCCAAGACGCGGAAGACCGTCGTCCTAGAGGCCGTGCCGTAGATGGGCCGGCTGGACTGGAACACGACCTGGGCCGAGAACTGCGTGAGCGAGATGGCCTGGGTGAACGTGATCTGGACCTGGCAGTCGATCCGCTCGGTCGGCTCGTAGATGTCGTCGGTCCACGTCCGGTTGTTGAGGTAGCGGGTGACCTCGGTGCGGAACTCGTCGAGGTAGCCGAACTCGCTGCCCGAGAGCGACTGGCGGTCGATGGAGACCTGGCAGTTGAGCTCCTGCGCGCGGGCTCCGACACTCGCGAGCAGGACGATGGCGAGGACAGCAGCGGAGCGGAGGGAGGCAATCACGGATCGCAAGGCGGACACGTATGTTGGCGGCGGGGAGAAATCTACACGGCTCCCGTTCTCGTCTGAACGTCAGGTGGCCCCAATTATGCGTGCCCTCGCCCTCGCGGCCCTCGCCCTGTTTTCCCTCCCGGCGCACGCCCAGCTCGCCGAGGGCGGCGCCCGCGTGCTCGGGATGGGACGGGCCGGAGCGGCCCTCCAAGCCGTCTGGGGCCACACGAACCCCGGCGCCCGCGCCGGCCTCGAGGCCGGCCGCGCAGCGGTCCAGGCCAGCCAGGCCTTCGGGCTCAGCGAGCTCCAACTCGGAGCCGTCGCGGTCGCGTCGCCGACTCCGTTCGGCGTGGTCGCCCTCGATGCGCGGACCTACGGCTTTTCCGAGCGGCGCGAGACGCGCGTCCAAGTCGGGTTTGCCCGTCCCGTACGCCTGAGCACGACGCGCCGGTTGGACATCGGCGTCAACGTCGGTGTGGAGTCGGCCTCGACGGAGGGGTTCGGGAGCGAGACGGCGGTCTTGGTGGACGTCGGCGTGCAGGGCCGCGTGGTCAGCGGACTCCGCGCGGGCTTGTCCGGTCGCAACCTGCTGGGCCTGGGACGCTCCGACAGGACCGACCTTCAGCTTTCGTCCTCGACGGTGCCGGGTGTGACAGTGGGTCTCGCCTACTCGCCATCGGACAAGGCGCTGCTGTTGCTGGACGCCGACCAGGACCTCGACTTCGGGCTGTCCGTCCGGGCGGGCGCCGAGGTCCGCCCCGTTGAGGCGCTGGCGCTCCGGGCGGGCGTCTCGACCGATCCCGTCCGGTTCACGGCCGGCGCCGGCTTCGTCGGCGGCCC
>NZ_JBARYR010000142.1:0-5860 GCF_049648075.1 Rubrivirga sp.
GAGTACCAGGACACCAACCGGACGCAGTACGTCCTGGCCAAGCTGCTCGCGGCCGAGCACCACAACCTGTGCGTCGTGGGCGACGACGCGCAGTCGATCTACGCGTTTCGCGGCGCGGACATCCAGAACATCCTGTCCTTCCAGAAGGACTACCCCGACGCCAAGACGGTCCGCCTCGAGCAGAACTACCGATCGACGCAGCGCATCGTGCGCTTGGCGGACGCCGTCATCAAGGGCAACTCGAAGCAGCTCGACAAGGAGCTCTGGACCGACAACGTCGAGGGCGACCCGGTCGTCCTGATGGAGTCGCTGTCCGAACGGGACGAGGCGCAGAAGGTCGAGCGGACGATCCGCGACCTGCGCTCGAGGTCGGGAATCGGGTGGCGCGACGTCGCGGTGCTGTACCGAACGAACGCCCAATCGAGGTCGATCGAGGAGGCCTTGCGGCGCGGCGGGATCCCGTACCGGATGGTCGGCGGGACCAGCTTCTACCAGCGGAAAGAGATCAAGGACGCGCTCGCGTACCTCCGCCTGGCCGTCAACCCGTCCGACGACGCCTCGATCCTCCGTGTCATCAACGCGCCCACGCGCGGGATCGGGGGGAAGACGGTCCAGCAGCTCCGCGACTACGCCACGGAGCACCGGACGACGTTGTGGCAGGCGGTTCAGGACCCACAAGGTGCCGGGCTCAGCGCGCGGGCGGGGAAGGCCGTCGAGGGCTTCGGCTTCCTGATCTCGCGCTTCGCCTCGAAAGCCACCACGGCTCCGGCCGACGAGCTAGCCCGAGAGCTTATCCAAGAGACGGGCCTCCTCAAGTTCTTCCGCGACCAGAACACGCCCGAAGCGCTCGCCCGACTGGAAAACATCCACGAGCTGCTCAACGCCGTGGCAGAGTTCGCAGGAGGCTCGCCCGATGGGGAGCCGCGCACGATGAGCGAGTTCCTCCAGGAAGTCTCCCTCGTCGCCGACGTCGATCGCCTCGGCGACGACGAGAACCGCGTGACGCTGATGACGCTCCACGCGTCGAAAGGCCTCGAGTTCAAGGTCGTGTTCGTGACCGGCCTCGAAGAAGGCCTCTTCCCACTCGCCAAGGCCGCCCAAGACCCGACCGAGCTCGAGGAAGAGCGCCGGCTCCTCTACGTCGGCGTGACGCGGGCCGAGGAGGCCCTCTTTCTCACGTACGCGCGGAGCCGGTACCGCTACGGCGACCAGCAGTCGAGCGTACGCAGTCGGTTCCTGGACGAGCTCGACGGGGACGATCTGCTACGGACCGAGTCCGGTGGGCGGTTCGAGTCGAGGGCCGGCCGGTTCCAGCAGAGCGAAGGCGGGACCGGGCGCTACGGCGCGATGGACCCGAACTACTGGAAGACGTCGCTCCGACCGGACAGCGGTCCAAAAAAGAAGCGCACAAAGTCGCTTCCCAGGGAGAGGCAGGTCGTGTACGACGAAGGGGAGGGCGGCCAGATCGTTCCCGGCGTCCGCGTCCACCACCAGACGTTCGGGAACGGGAAGGTGATCGCTATCGAGGGCGCCGGAGACCGCGCCGCGGCGACCGTGTTCTTCAATTCGGTCGGGCAGAAGAAGCTCAAGCTGGCCTACGCGCGGCTCCAGGTCGTCGGGTAGTCAGCGCCCTCGAGGGCGCCTGGCGGGACGCCGGAGAGCGCGTCCTCGAGGTCGCGTCCTCGGGGGCGCGTCGTTACGAGACAGGTACGGTCATGGGAAGAGGCGCGGCGGCCGTCTCGCGCTCGAGGTCCTCACGCCGGACCGGTTTCGTGAGGTAGGAGTCGGCGCCGGCGGCCATGCAGGACTCCTCATCCCCGTCCATCGCGTTCGCGGTGAGGGCGATCACGTGGGGCTGAGCGTTCTGGGGAAGCTCTGCGCGGAGCCGCCGTGTGGCCTCGAGGCCGTCCATCACGGGCATCATAACGTCCATGATCACGATGTCATACGGAGTGCCGGCATCGTTGGCTCGGTGGAGCGCGTCGAGGCCGAGTGCGCCGTTCATTGCCACGTCCGGTTCGAACCCGAGACGGTTGAGGAGCCTGCAGACCACCTTCTGGTTGACGGGATTGTCCTCGACGACCAGCACGCGCCGCTCGGTCGGCGTGGGCTCCCGCGGCGGAGGAGGCCGGTCCACGGCGCGGCGCTTCTGGGGCGCGACGGAGCGCTCTGCTCGTTGGTCTTGGATCGACTCCGTAGCGACGTGGAGCGTGAAGGTGGAGCCGACGCCAGGTGTGCTCTCGACCTCGAGGGCGCCACCCATCTGTGTCGCGAGCTTCCGAGCGACGGCGAGACCGAGGCCGGCCCCGTCGAACGCCCGTGTCGCGGAGGAATCGGCCTGGGTGAAAGACTCGAAGACGCTCTCGAGCTTGTCGGGCTCGATGCCGATGCCGGTGTCGCGCACGGCGAACTGGATCTTGCTCGGCCCTTCCGATCCGGCTCTGTAGCCGGGGCACGAGACCTCGACGATGACTCCGCCCTCGTTCGTGAACTTGATCGCGTTGGACAGTAGGCTGAGCAGGATCTGACCCACGCGAGCCTGATCACCCTTGACGACGGACGGGATGTCGCCGTCGTCGACGACGCGGAGGCCGATCCCCTTCGCGTCCGCTTGAGGCCGGACGACGGAGGCGGCGTCGAGGGCGGCCCGGGACGGCTCGAACGGGGCGTGCTTGATCTCGATCTCGCCGTCCTCGAGAGCGGAGAGGTCCAGGAGGTCGTTGAGCAGGGCCATCAGCACATCGGCGCTGGACCGGATCGTTCGCACCGCGTCCTCTTGCTCTTTGTCGAGGTCCGTGTCCGAGATCAGGTCCGTCATCCCGATGACGCCGTTCAGCGGCGTGCGGATCTCGTGGCTTACACTCGCAAGAAACTCGCTTTTCGCCTTCACAGCGGCCAGGGCCGCCTCGTTCGCGATCGTGAGCTCGGCATTGGCAGCCAGCAACTCGTGGCGTCCGTCCTCGATGCTGAGCAGCCCCTTGATTCGGCCGGCACCCAGGATGTAGATAAACGTGAGGCACAGGGCGAGAGAACTCGCAAGTTGAGCCGGGACGTAGTCGTACCCGCCCGCCGGCGGCGACATCACGAGTGCGGGTGCGAGCATGGCCGCGCCCAACCCGAAGAGTGGCAGAGGCAGGTCTCGCTTGCGCCGCGTGACATAGGTCATCGACAGGCCGCCGATGAGCGCGACGAGCAGCAGGCCAGCGGCCCACGTCGCATCGATCCCGTTCTTGGCTGCTGTCCACCCGTAGTAGGCCCCGGCCAGGATGATGTACGAGTTGGTTACCGCCCGCAGGTGCTCTACAAACCGCTTACTCGCGTAGGAGAAGACGATGATCGAGATCGCGAGGGCAGAGAGAGACAATCGCAGCTCGAACGGGTCGTCGTATACGTGACCGCTGAGCCGATCGAGAACCCAGAACGCGGGGGCTCCAACGGCCGCGATCACGATGAGAAAGCGGTAGATCGCGATGCTCGCTGCGTCGAGCCCGCTGTCCGTTGATCGCGATGATGGCGAAGGGTCTGCCACGAAGGGTCGGAGGGAATCTCCTGATGTATCGAGGACAACTTCGGGGAGTTAAGCGATCGGTGTTCTTCTTGCGTCCACGCGACCGCCGCCAACACCGACATTAGGGGATCACCATCACCCCTCGACCTCATGCGTGACACGCTGGCCGTGATCCTCGGCGGCGGAGCCGGCACCCGGCTCTTCCCGCTCACTGCCCACCGTTCGAAACCGGCCGTTCCCCTCGCGGGCAAGTACCGGCTCATCGACATCCCGATCTCGAACTGCGTCAATAGCGAGCTCCTGCGGATGTTCGTGGTCACGCAGTACAACTCGGCGAGCCTGAACCGTCACGTGGCTCGGACCTACCGGTTCGACCGGTTCGGGCACGGCTTCGTCACCATCCTGGCCGCGGAGCAGACCCCGACCTCGAACGAGTGGTTTCAGGGGACCGCCGACGCCGTTCGGCAGTGTCTCCAGCACATCGACCCGTACCCGCACCGCCGCGTGCTCGTCTTGTCCGGGGACCAGCTCTACCGGATGAACTTCAACACGTTCTCGTCCCACCACCGCTCGACGTGGGCAGATCTCACGGTCGCGACGATTCCGGTGACTGCGGATGAGGCGCCGGCGTTCGGGATCCTCAAGACGGACGCGGACGGGGTGATCACCGAGTTCCACGAAAAGCCGGCCCGCGACCGGCTCGAGGGACTGGACAGCCCCGTCTCCGCCAAGATGCGAGAGCAGGGACGGATCTACCTGGCCTCGATGGGCATCTACATGTTCGAGCGCGACGTGCTGCGCGAGGTGCTCCTGTCGAACCCGGAGGAGAAGGACTTCGGCAAGGAGATCATCCCCGCGGCCATCGAGAGCCGACGTGTCGTGAGCTACCCGTTCGACGACTACTGGTCGGACATCGGGACCGTCCGGTCGTTCTACGACGCCAACATCGCGCTGGCGCAGCCGGACCCCGAGTTCGACCTCTACGACGAGGACGCGCCGATCTTCACCCGCGCGCGCATGCTGCCGCCGGCGAAGATCCAGAACTCGCACATCGTCAACTCGATGATCGCGGAGGCATCGGTCGTGACGAACGCGACCGTCGAGGACTCGGTCGTCGGCGTCCGCTCGTTCCTCTCCGACGGCGCCACGCTGCGCCGGACGGTGATGCTGGGCGCGGACTACCTCCCGTGGCGCGACGCGTCCAAACGGCCGGGCCTCAACCCGCCGCCGTCGCCCGGCATCGGCCCGCGCAGCGTCGTCGAGGGCGCGATCATCGACAAGAACGTCCAGGTCGGTGCCGACTGCCGGATCACGAACGTGGACGGGATCACCGACGCCGACGGCGACGGGTGGTACGTGCGGGACGGGATCATCGTGCTGCCGAAGAACACGATCATCCCGGACGGGACCGTGATCTAGCCGCCCTCGAGGGCGGCGCTCAGACTACGCGGGGTCGTCCTCGAGGTCGGTGGTCCCGGCCTCGAGGCGGTGCTGGCTCTGGGCGACGGGCGCGGCGGCGAAGAGGGGCTTGGTGCGCGCCCACGTCTCACGGAACAGCGCCGACTGGCGGTACGCCTCGAGGTCGTCGGGGTGGGACCACTCGCTGTAGGTCGTGAGCACGTTCGGGTAGCGGGCGTCGCGCCACAACTCGAGGAGCTGGCAGCCCGGCGCGGCGGCGATCTGAGGTCGGACGCTCCAGAACATCTCGAGGAACGCCTCGAGGCGGTCGGGCCGGAAGGTCATGCGGACGGTGCGGATGAGCATGGGAGCGGATTCAGGGTGGCGCCGTCCTCGAGGACGAGCGCGTCACGAGAGCTGTCGCCACGGCCAGCGCTGGTACTCGACCTCGAGGCCGGCGGGCGCGTCCTCGAGGCCGGCCGGGAGGTGGGCCAGGCCGTCGGAGACAAGGAGAGAGAGGGCGGCGTGCGAGGCCTGGTTGCCGGCCGAGGACAATCGCAAGCGGTCGCCGCGCGACGCCATGACGCGGGCGAACGTGTGCAGGCCTGCGGCCTTCGGAATCTCGTCCTCGAGGACGCCGATCTCGAGGGGGGGAACGGTGCGGCCAAGCATGACGTCGAGGAGAGATCGGACGTAGACCTCGAAGCAGACGGCTGCGCTGACCGGGTTGCCCGGAAGGCCGAACACGGGCCGGCCGTCGAGGACGCCGAACGCCAACGGTTTTCCGGGTCGCTGCCGAACGCCCCAGAACAGCCACTCGACGCCTCGGCGCTCGAGCTCGGGGCGGACCAGGTCGAGGTCGCCCATCGAGACGCCGCCGGCGAACACGATCACGTCGGCCTCGAGGGCGCGGTCGAGCGCGGCTCGGATCGAGGGCGCGTCGTCGAGCGCGTG
>NZ_JBARYR010000143.1:0-3183 GCF_049648075.1 Rubrivirga sp.
CGACGAGACCGACCCACCGCCGACGGACACCACGAACACGTCGCCCGGTCCGACGACGTAGGTGGCTGGGTCGACGGGACCCGCCAGCACCACATCGGTGGAGGCCGGTGACGAGACCCGGTTCAGAGATCCGAGTTGGGGGGCTCGGACGGTGTTCCCCGCGGAGGGAATAAACTGAGCGGTTGCGGACGGGCTCGCGAGCAGTGTCGCGACGGCGAGCACGGACAGAGCGATCCCGCGAACGGGAAGGGGCATGGGGGCGCCGGAGGGAGAGCAGGCGTAGCAACCGTGGCCGAAGGTACGTTCGGGTCTGCGAAGCCGAGCGGGATTTGACGCGCCCGGACCGCCTCCAGAGGGTCAAAACTGCTACCCCGTCGCTCGTGATCGTCCGAAACGCCCCGGCCAAGGTCAACCTCGGCCTCCACGTCCTGCGCCGCCGCGACGACGGGTTCCACGATCTGGCGACGGTCTTTCTGCCCATCGGCTGGGCGGATACCCTCACTGCCGAGCTGTCCTCGAGGGTGACGCTCGCCACGAGCGACCCGGCGCTGCCGACGGACGAGAGCAACCTGGTCGTCCGCGCCGCCCTGGCGCTCCGGTCGTGGGCCGGCCTCGAGGTTGGCGCCCAGTTCCACCTCGACAAGCGCGTCCCGTACGGCGCAGGCTTGGGCGGCGGGTCGTCCGACGCCGCGGCCGCGTTGCGCCTTCTGGCCGATCTCTGGGACCTCGAGGTGCCCCCCGCCGATCTCGCCCGGCTCGCCCTGGACCTGGGCTCCGACGTCCCGTTCTTCCTCGAGTCCGAACCCTCGATCGGGCTCGGGCGCGGGGAGCGGCTCCGCGCCCTCGAGGGCTACGCATGTCCGTTCTGGCTCGTGGTGGCCGTTCCACCAGTTCACGTGTCGACCGCCGAAGCGTTCACGGGCGTCGTCCCTCGCTCCGACGGCCGGCCCGATCTCGCCGCCGCCGTCGTCTCCAACGACCTCGAGCGGTGGCGAGAAGAGGTCACCAACGATTTCCAGCCGCCCGTCGAAGCGGCGCACCCCGTGATCGCCGATGTCCGTCGCGCCCTCGAGGACAGAGGTGCTGGGTGGGCCGCGCTGTCGGGGACGGGATCGGCCGTCGTGGGCGCCTTCGAGGACGGAGCGGACGCGCGGCGAGTGGCGTCCTCCCTCGAGGACGGTTGCCGCGTCTGGCTCGAGCCGCCCGCCGGTCTGTAGCCGTCTGAGTCCGTCTCCTCTTCTCCGCGGACCCGGGTCGTCGTCCTCGAGGGCGGGATACCTTCAGGGCCCGACGAGTCCCGCCATGAAGCTCCCCATTGGCCGCGCCCACGACCTGCTCCGCCGGGTCGGGTACGAGGTCATCCCGTTCCCTGCCGACCGCCTCCTGCGGCGCTCGCCCGACGTCTTGCTCGACGTCGGTGCAAACCAAGGTCAGTTCGCTGGGGAGTTCCGCCGGCGTGGGTTCACGGGCCGGATCGTCTCGTTCGAGCCCAACCCCACAGCGTTCGCGCGCCTCGAGGACGCGGCACGGAGCGATGACAAGTGGCACGTCCGCAACGAGGGGCTCGGCGCCGAGGCCAGCCGCCTTCCGATGCACATCGCGACGGGCCACGACGCCAGCAGCTCCATCCTGCCCCCGTCCGACCGCATGGGCGACTTCGCGGACTTCCTCTCGTTCGATGACCGCGTCGAGGTCGACGTCCGACGGCTCGACACCGTCTTCGACGAGATCGTCCGGCCCGGCGAGCGCGTCGCGATGAAGGTGGACACGCAGGGGTACGAGAGCGCCGTCCTCGAGGGCGCCTCGGGCGTCTTGGACCGGATCGACGCGGTCACGCTCGAGCTGTCGTTCGTCCCGTTGTACGAGGGCGAGCCGCCGGCCGAGACGGTGATGGCCTGGATGCGCGAGCGCGGGTTCGCCCCGGCCTACGTGGCGCCGGCGTTCATCGAGCGGCCCTCGCGCCGCTGGCTCCAGGCCGACGTGCTGTTCGTGAGGGACGAGGTCGAGTGATCGTCCTCGAGGACGGCTACCGCTCCTCCGCGTCCACGGCCCGCTCGACCTCGAGGGCGGCGGCGACCAGGTCGTCCTTGATCTTGCCGAGCGTGTCGTGTTGGTCCACGTACCGCTCGATGGCCTCCTTGAGCGACGTCTCGCGCCGGACCACGGTCCGCTTGCGGCGCTCGCTCGCCTCGACGTCCCGCTCGACGGCCGCGACGGTGTCCGCGGCCTCGAGGGCGGCCCGGATGACCTGCTCGTCCACGGCCGGCTGCTCCTCGCCGACCTTGTAACGCACGCGGACGACGGCGTCCTCGAGGTCGTGTTTTTGGATCTCGGCCAAGATGGCGGTCATCGGGTCCTCGGCCTCCGTCGCGTCGATCGCAATCGGGACGAAGCGCCGCGCGGGCGTCGGGACGAACGTGTACTGCGTCCGCCGCCCGGCCTCGCCCGACGGGTCGATGTCGACCATCACGAAGCCCTTGTCGGCGTCGTGCTCCTTGAACGAGATCCGCTCGATCGAGGACGAGTACACGACCGGCGGCCCGTCGCCGCGCCGGTACGCATCGAGGTTGCGGTCCTGGTACTTGTGGATGTGCCCGAGCGCCACGTAGTCGACCGGCGACGGCGTCAACTGGCCGACCGTGAACTGGGGCTCGTGCGCGATCAGGCTCGCCCGTTCGCTCCCGCCCATCTCGGCGCCCTGGACGGTGAAGTGGGCGCACACCACGAGCGGAATCGACGGGTCGGCTTCCAAGGCGCACCGGGCGACGAACGACGTGTACGTGCTCTCGATCAGCTCGCGGATCTCGTGCGGCGTCTTGCCCCGATACTGGTCCTTGGCCAGGATCTTCGAGCGGATCGGCCACGGGAGGGCGATCAGCTGGAGCGGCCCCGACTTCGTCTCGATGACGCCACCTGGCTGGCCCTCGGCCCGGAACGTCGGCGTCACGAAGACTTCGGCCTCGCCTCCCAACACGCCGAAGATGTCGACCGACGACGCCTTCCCAAAGCTCACCGGGTGGTCGTGGTTGCCGACCACCATCGCGATCGGGATCTCGGCCTCGACGATGGGCCGTAGGGCCTCGGCAAACTGTCGCTGCTGGGTCGGTGTCGGGTCGGCCGTCCGGTACGCGTCGCCCGCGAACAGGAACAGGTCGATGTCGTCCTCGAGGGCGCGCGCGACCA
>NZ_JBARYR010000144.1:0-3076 GCF_049648075.1 Rubrivirga sp.
ACCCCCAATAACAGGACCAAAACCTGCTGTGTTGCCGATTACACCATCGGGCAGACGGCACCGGGCCGGGGCACGCGCGTAGGCGGCCGTCGGTCCGATAGCTCCAAACTAGGCGTCGACGCGCGCGTCGGTCAACGCCTTCGCCCGACTCTCTCGCTTCTCCTCGCTCTGTGTTCAATCTCGATCCTGCCCTGACCGCGCTCCACGGGGCTCCATCGCCCGATGAGAGGTCCGCAATCGGGGTTCTCGGAGGCCTGGGACCCTACGCAGGCCTAGACCTGGTTCGCTCAGTCTTCGACGAGACCGAGGCCTCCCACGACCAAGAGCACCTGCCCGTCACCCTGGTCTCGTACCCAGGCCGGATCCCCGACCGTGCGACGTGGCTCGCTGATGAGACGGCCCCGAGCCCGCTCCCGGCCATGCTGGAGGTCCTACGCCGCCTCGACGACGCCGGATGCTCCGTCGTCGGCATCCCCTGCAACACGGCCCACGCGCCCGCCCTCTACGACCGGCTCCAAGACGGCCTCGATGCCGACGGCCGGGAGATCACCCTGGTCCACATCGTCGACGCGATCGTCGCGCGCGTCGGGGAGGTCGCACCGAAGGCGACCACGATCGGGGTCTTGGCGACCACGTCCTCGATCGAGAACCGACTGCACGAGATCGGCCTCGAGGCCGCCGGGTTTCATGCCGTGGTGCCGGACGCGACCCACCAGGCCGCGGTCCAGAACGCGATCTACGGACCTCGAGGGCTCAAGGCCTTTTCGGCTCCGCCGCTGCCCGAAGCTCGCGACGCGCTTCTCTCGGCCTCGAGGGCTCTCATCGAGGACGGCGCCCAGGCGGTGATCCTAGGCTGTACCGAGCTCCCGCTCGCGGTGCCCGAGGCCGATCATGGGGGCGTCCCGTTCGTCAACTCGACGCGGGCGCTGGCGCGGGCGCTGATCCGGGCGACGCACCCGGCGAAGCTGCGGAGAGGGCACGGTCGATAACGGCGCTTATCTCACGCCATCAGGTGGTCTACCAGAGAGAGTCCGGTACTGTCTCTCCCGCATTGTGTGTGACTCCTCGGGGTGAGACGAGGGTGGAAGCGAGGCGGATTCCAGCGCCGGCCGTCCACAACCTGATACCAGCTCGACTAGGTCGGGGTCGGGGCTTGGTTAGAAGTCCGCCTCACCTTGTGCGGCCCTACCATCCCGTGAGCCCCGTCTCGTCAGGAGACGTCTACCTGTTGAGGTCGAACCAATCGAGGACCATGAGCGACGAGGACTCGAACGCGACGGCCTCGGACGAGCCCGACGGCACGCCGTAGACGGTGAACACGACGTCGGTGACCCGCGTCCGCTCCCCGGTCACCGTAACGAAGCCGGTCCCAGGACCTCCCGCACGCCGGGCCGAGTCGTCCTTGTAGTCCTTGACGAGGACGATCTGGCCGTCCCGCTCCTCCCAGTGGTATGAGTCCGGGTCCCGGTCGGACGAGCCGGCGGGGTACGAGTCCGGGCCGCCCGACGTCCTCGCACGCCCGGCATCTCTACCCCTGTACGTCAGGGGAGCGGCGGCGGTCACCCCGTCAGCGAGGTACGACACGGTGACGGAGTCGGGGACGAACCCGTCGAGCGAGAAGTCGACGTCGGTCCCGCTCGGGGTCCTCGTACTCAGAACCGACGCCGACCCGCCCTCTGACGTCTCGAGCGTGGCCGAGAACACCCCGCCCTCGGGGAGGGGGGAGAGCGAGTACAGAAAGTCCCCCGCCGTGGCCCCGGCGACGGGGACCCGGAGCGCGAGCGGGACGGCCTGCGGCGCGTCCGGCTCTACGTCCTGGCCCTCTTCTGTGGGACTGACGTTGGCGGTGTCGGGAGCGACCGCGTCGCACGCGGAGAGGCCGAGAGCGAGAAGGAGGGCGAAGCGGAACAGCATGGGGTGAACGCGGGCGGGTTTTAGGCGACACCGCCAGCCTAACCATCTCGTGGACCCCGATCGACCGCTTGGAACACCCCCGCCCGTAGTACTGGCGCACTACGCGGCGTCCAGATCCGGGGCGCGATCGCCACTCGCTAGCGCCCTACGAGACCACGCTCCCACGCCCACGCCACAGCCTCGCGCCACGACCCGACGTCGAGCTTCTCGTAGACGGACGAGACGTGGTTGCGGACCGTGTTCGGCGAGATCCCGAGCTCCTCCGCGATCTCCTTGTTTCCGAGACCCCGCGACATCGACCGTAGGACCTCGAGCTCCCGGTTGGTCACAGGGACGTCGTCTTCGACGGGGGAAGTCACGGACACGAACCACCGGCCCTCCCCCCTCGCGACGGCCTCGACCGCCTCGGCCACGAGCGCGAGCGGCTTGTCCTTCGTGACGTACCCGGCCGCGCCGGCCTGGAGCATGGACGCGACGTAAGCGGGGTCGTCGTAGGCGGAGAACGCGAGGACCCGCGTCGGGGACTCGGCCGCCCGGAGACGCTCGGCTACCTCGACCCCGCCCGCGCCGGATCCCCCGTCGGGCATTTCGACGTCGAGGAGGACGACGTTGGGCTCGAACTGCTCGACGAGCCGGACGGCTTCGTCGGCCGTAGACGCCTCGCCTACGACGTCGATCCGACCGGTCGCCTCGAACACGGCGCGGACACCGGCTCGGAGAGCGGGGTGGTCGTCGGCGAGGACGATGCGGACGGACGGGACGGACATAGCTTGGAGGGGAGTACGGGGGACCTACAGGTCTGGGGGGAACGGCCACGGGGCCGTCAGTACGACGGCGGTCCCCGACGGCTCCGACGCACCGACATCGAGGCGACCGCCGAGGAGCGCGGCCCGCTCTCCCATCCCGGCCAAGCCGAAGTGACCTCCGGAGGACAGGGCCTCCGGGTCATGGCCGGCCGGGACGCCACCCCCGTCATCGTGGACCTCCAACCTCAGGGTGGTCGGTGGGCCGGATTCGGGCTCGGCCGAGAGCTGGATGTCGACGCGGTGGGAGCGCCCGTGGCGGATCGCGTTCGTCACGGCCTCTTGGGCTACCCGGAACAGGGAGGCCTCCGCGTCGGGGTCCATCGGCGGAGCGTCTTCGTCCGCGCGGACCCGGACGC
>NZ_JBARYR010000145.1:0-9827 GCF_049648075.1 Rubrivirga sp.
GGCTCGGTCGTGCCCAACCGGTAGCCGGCCACGTTGACGTCGGCGTGGAAGCGCAGACCGCGGCCGAGTCCGCGCTGGATCGTCCCTTCCCCTGCTGCGATGGCGCCCGCCAGCTTCTCGAGCGACGGGCGGAGCGCGGGCACCCACTTCATCAGCCGGACCGCCAACCGGACAACGGGTGTCGGGACGAGCTGCGCGAGACGAGAGATCATGATCGGGGGACTATCGCGCGGCCATGGTAAGGTCCACGCCCGACGCGTGATCGTTCTATGCACGCGGACCCCGTCACACCATGCCGCGTTGGGCGCCCTATGACCATTGGAATCACTTGTTACCCCACCTTCGGAGGCTCGGGCGTCGTCGCGACCGAACTGGGCAAGGCGCTGGCCCGCCGCGGCCACACGGTCCACTTTATCGCCTATGCGCTTCCGCTCCGGCTGGAGCACATGGTCGAAAACGTGTTCTTCCACGAGGTCCGCGTCAACACGTACCCGCTGTTCGAGTACCCGCCGTACGCGCTGGCGCTGGCCTCGAAGATGATCGACGTGGCCCAGCACGAAGGCCTCGACCTCCTCCACGTCCACTACGCGATCCCCCACGCCACGAGCGCCGTCCTGGCCCGAGACATCCTGCGCAGCAAGGGCATCGACATCCCCGTCGTGACAACGCTGCACGGGACCGACATCACGTTGGTGGGCAAGGACCCCGGCTTCAAGCCCGTCGTGGAGCACGCCATCGACACGTCGGACGGCGTGACGGCGGTGAGCGACTGGCTCCGGCGCGAGACGTTCGACTCGTTCGACGTGACCAGCGAGATCGAGGTCATCCCCAACTTCGTCGACACGGAGCGGTTCACCCGTCAGCCGAAAGACCACTTCAAGCGCGCGGTCGCGCCGGACGGCGAGCGCCTGATCGCGCACGTCTCCAACTTCCGCAAGGTCAAGCGGGCCGTCGACGCCGTCGAGGTGTTCGCGCGGCTCCACGCGGCCGGCGCCTGGCCCCGAGAGCACGCGCGTCACGGCGAGCCCGGTGGCGTCAAGCTGCTCATGGTCGGCGACGGCCCCGACCGAGCGGCGGCCGAGTCCAAGGCACGGGAGGCGGGCGTCTGGAACGAGGTCCGGTTTATCGGCAAGCAAGAGCCCGTCGAGGAGATCCTGTCCATCGCCGACCTGTTTCTGATGCCGTCGGCGTCGGAGACGTTTGGCCTGGCCGCCCTCGAGGCGATGGCGTGCGGCGTGCCCATCGTGTCGAGCGACGTCGGCGGATTGCCCGAGGTCAACATCGAGGGCGAGACCGGCTTCCTGCGGCCCGTCGGCGACCTCGAGGGCATGACCCAGGCCGCCCAGACGATCATGACCCAGCCCGACCTCCATGCCCGAATGGCCGCCGCGGCCCGGGCCGTCGCCGTGGACCGCTACGACATCGACACGATCGTACCCCGGTATGAGGAGCTCTACGCCCGCGTGATGGCGCCGGCGGCTCCCGTCGCATAGCGGTCGCGTCCTCGAGGACGCGAACGCGGGTCTGTGGTAGACTCAGGCCGTGCGCGTGCTCGTCCTCGCTCTCCTGGTCTCTACGCCGGCCCTAGCTCAAGACGCGGTCGCCGTGGTGTGGTCGCCGGTCCCCGGCGTCGTCGTCGCGGCGGCGGACTCGTCCTCGATCGACGCCTTCCTCGAGGGCGCGCCCCTCGAGGGCACCGCGCGGGGCGTCGTGATCGCGACCGGCCAAGCGAGCTTCTACGGCGAACGCTTCCGGGGCCGACGCACGGCGAACGGTGAGCGGTTCAATCCCGACGCGATGACGGCGGCGCACCGGACGCTCCCCTTCGGCACGCGGCTGCGGGTCACGAACACGAGGAACGGGCGGAGCGTGCTCGTCCGGGTCAACGACCGGGGTCCTTTCACGCGGGGCCGCGTCCTGGACCTCTCGCGGGCCGCCGCGCGCGAGATCGGGATGATCCGGTCGGGCACGGCGCGCGTGCGCATCGAGCGGCTGTAGTCGCCTCGAGGATGAGCGGTGACCTCGAGGACGAAGAGCAGGAGCGCGACGCTCTCAACAAGTCCCGCAGATTGGCGACGCCTTAAACCGAGTCATCCCCGCGAAGGCGGGGGTCCAGGACTCGAGCGACATAATGCTTGCCCTCTCTAGATTGGCTACGCCGTCGCTTCGCGGTCCCGCCTGCGCGGGAATGCCTACTGTTCGCTCTGCAACCATGAGATGGCTTGCGGCACGTGTCGACCCTACGAACTGGATGATCCGGTCGAGGACGGCGCGTGTGCGCATCGAGCGGTTGTGGCGACTTTGAGGACGAGCGACGACCTCGAGGACGGTCTGAACCACCCTCGAGGTCGGGAACTCCACCGTCGCCGCCCGTCCAGCCCCCAACCCCCAACCCGTGGAGCCCGTCCGCAACCTGATCTCGAAAAAGAAGCCAGCCTACCCGGTCACAGACTTCCTCGTAGAGTACCTCGAGGGCTACGGGCGGATCGCCGACGGCGGCGTGAGCTACGACGACCTAGCGCGCTACGTGGGGCAAGCGCCGCTCTACGACGAGTTGGGGGAGGACACGCTGTGGAGCACGGTCTACTTCGGGCCGTCCGAGCAGGCCGAGATCCACGACGCGCTTCGGACGACCTACGCGCTCCTGAAGTCGGCCGGCGACCGCTCGACCGTCGAGCACCTGTACATCGATCGCGTGGACCTGTGCCTCTACGGCAACACGCTCCCGTTCCGCGTGCGGATCGTGAACCGCTTGAACGAGAACTTCGACTACTTCTACATCAAGCGTGCCGACGCGAGCCGGATCTACGGCTTGGAGCTCGAGCACATCCTGTCGCCGTCCTCGATCAACTTCCTGGCCCGCGTCGACGGCCCGACGCTGCGCGAGCAGACGATCATCGAGGAGCACATCATCGGGCTCCCCGGCGACGCGTTCATCCGGGAACAGCTCCCTGTGGGCCGGTTCGACCAGGTCCGGCTGGCCAAGGAGTTCGTCAAGTTCAACGAGCGCTGCTTCGTGCGGCTCTTGGGCGACATGCACTCGGGAAACTGGGTCGTCGACGTGACGCCGGACTTCGAGAAGCTGCACTATCGGATGCGGGCGATCGACTTCGACCAGCAGAGCCACCACGCCCGCCGCAAGGTGTACCTCCCGCAGTTCTTCCCCGGCAACAACGCCGTGATCGCGTTCGGCTTGGAGCACCTGACCGAGCCGACCGTCGACCAGTACCAGCGCGAGGAGCGGGCGCTGATGGCGGGCCGCATCCGGGTCAACCGCCAGCGCTACGACGCCCTCATGGACGTGATGCGTGAGGACGTCATCGCGCCGCCGTCGTCGGTCGCGGCCCTCGGCGCGAGCCTGGCCGCCCACTACCGCGCGCCCGCCCTCGAGGACGCCGACACGATGGGCGAGCTGGTCAGCTTGTCGCTCGGGCTACTGCTCGAGCGGGCCGAGCCGGCGTCGCTCCGGCTCCTCGCGGGTGCAACAGCGGCCGAGGTGGCCGGCGACGTGCACGGGGCGTAGCTCGTCCTCGAGGGCGGAGACTCTGGCGTCGTCCCCGAGCACGCGGGGATCAGGAGTGCCGACCTCGAGGGCACGTCGTCCTCGAGGACGAGCCGGGCATGGCCATTCATCGAGACGCGACCGGGAGGTCTGGGAGCCGCGCACGCTCTGGATTGGCTGCGCCGTCCTCGAGGACTCGGGTCCCGCCTCCGCGGGAATGACTCGTGTGGGGGCGTGAGGCCACTACCTACCTCTGTCAGCGTGAAGGCGGGGATCCAGCGTGTCGTCCTCGAGGGTGGATTGGCCTCGGAGGCTGAGCACGTCCTGAACGGGCGGAGCCGGCCTCGAGAGCGAGCACGGGGTTCGACAGCAGGAGTCGAGACTCCGCCGGCTTGGTCCGCGGCCACAGGAGCGCCGGCCCGATATCTTCGCCGACCCGAGCCCTCGCCTATGTCCACCCCTCGCCCCGACGACGTTCCCCCCGGCGTCCCGCCCGCACCCGAAGAGTTTCCGCGACCCGCCGACGACGATCCGCCCTCGAGGACGGCTGATGCCCAGGGCACAGGTGCGTTTGCTCGGTTCCTGCGGGGCGTCGAGTGGCTGGGCAACCTGCTTCCCCACCCGGTCACGTTGTTCGCCCTGTTCGCTCTCGCGATCGTCGTGATCAGCGGGATCGCGGGGTGGTTCGATCTCGCCGTCCAAGACCCTCGGCCCGAGGGCGTACCCGGGCGAGCGGACGACGGGATGATCCGGGCCATCAGCCTGGTCTCGGGCGACGGGCTTCGGCTGATCGTCGAGAATCTGGTGACCAACTTTACCGGCTTCGTCCCGCTCGGGACAGTCCTGGTGGCCCTCTTGGGCGTCGGCGTGGCGGAGCACTCGGGGATGCTGACGGCGGCGATCCGTCTGCTTGTTCAGAAGGCGCCGGCCCGACTGATGACCCTCGCCATCGTGTTCGGTGGCGTCATCTCCAACACGGCGTCGGAGATGGGCTACGTGGTCTTGATCCCGCTCGCGGCCGTGATCTTTCACGCGCTCGGACGGCATCCGCTGGCCGGCATGGCGGCGGCGTTCGCAGGCGTCTCGGCCGGCTACTCGGCGAACCTGCTGATCGGGACCGTCGACCCGCTGCTGGCCGGGATCACGCAGGAGGCGGCCCAGCTCATCGACCCGGGGTACGAGGTCCACGCGGCGGTCAACTACTACTTCATGGCCGTGAGCACTTTCCTGATCGCGGGCGTCGGGACGTGGGTCACGCACCGGTTCGTCGAGCCGCAACTCGGGACGTACGACTCGTCGATCGCGAGCGAGGACCTGCCGCCGCCGCGCATGGACCCGCTAACGCCAACTGAGATCCGGGGGCTGAAGTGGGCGGCGTTCTCGGCGGTCGCTCTGTTCGCTTTGATCGCGCTGGCCGTCGTGCCCGAGGGCGGCGCGCTGCGCAACCCCGAGACCGGGGACGTGCTCCGAAGCCCGTTCCTGCGCGGCATCGTGGCGCTGATCTTCGTCGCATTCCTGGTCCCCGGCGTCGTCTACGGCTGGGTGACGGGGAGCATGAAGAGTGACCGCGACGTGGTCGCTGGAATGTCCCAGTCGATGTCAACACTCGGTCTCTACATCGTACTCGTGTTCTTCGCGGCCCAGTTCGTGGCCTTCTTCGGCTGGACCAACCTGGGCGCGATTCTGGCGGTGACGGGCGCGAGCGGCCTGGAGGCTGCCGGGTTGACGGGGCCGGCCGTGTTCATCCCGTTCATCCTGATGTGTTGCTTCGTCAACCTGATGCTGGGCTCGGCGAGCGCGCAGTGGGCCGTGACGGCGCCCATCTTCGTCCCGATGCTGATGCTGGTCGGGTTCTCGCCCGAGGTGATCCAAGCGGCCTACCGGATCGGCGACTCGACGACGAACATCATCACGCCGATGATGAGCTACTTCGGACTGATCCTGGCCTTTATCGTCAAGTACGACAAGCGCGCGGGCGTCGGGACCGTCGTGGCGATGATGCTGCCGTACACGATCTTTTTCCTGATCGGCTGGATCGCGCTGTTCTACCTGTGGGTGTTCGTGCTGGGCCTGCCGGTCGGGCCGGAGGCGCCGACGTACTACGTGCCCGGCGGGTAGCCGTCCTCGAGGACGAACGCACCCGAGCCGTCCCAGACCGGTGGTCACACGCCCGACCTCGAGGTCGCCAGGTTGAGTCCCCCCTCTCGAATGAGGAGGGGGACAGGGGGTGGTGAGCGTCCGTCCTCGAGATCGGTTCATCGAGGTCGACCCAGACGCCCCGCGGGGCGTCTCTACGTCGGTCGCGGCCTCGAGGTCGGGGACAGAAGATCGGCCTCGAGGTCGGACAGAGCACCATAGTGAGACGTGGCGCGGCGAGATCCCTCGACTCCGCTCGGGATGACGTTGACGGGAGATGGCGAATCGTGCGCAACCTCGAGGGCGTCACGCGGTCAGAAACGGGTTCGACTGACGCTCGGCGCCGACCGTCGTTGAGGGGCCGTGGCCGGAGTGGACGACGGTCTCGTCGGGCAACGTCAGGATCTCGCGACGGATCGAGTCGAGCAAGACATCCAGGTTGCCCTGCCACAAATCGGTCCGACCGATAGAGCCCTGGAACAGCACGTCGCCCCCGATCACCAACCCGTCGGATTCGGAGTAGAACGCGACCGATCCGGGCGAGTGGCCGGGGACGTGCCGGACCTCGAGGACGGCGTCGCCCAGCTCGATCTCGTCGCCGGCCGCCAGCGCGTGGGCCGGTGGTGGCGGCGCGTCGACGCGGACGCCGAACATCTCGCCCCGGACGACGGCGTGCTGCAAGAGGGGTTCGTCGGCCGGGTGGAGTTGCCAGCCGCCGTGGTCGGCGTCCTTCGAAAAACGCTCGGCAAAGTGGTAGCAACCGAAGACGTGGTCGAGGTGACCGTGCGTCAGAAGCAGGTGGCGGACGCGCAGGTCGGCGGCCTCGAGGTAGGCCTCGACGGCCTGTCGCTCCGCCCTCGAGGACGTTCCGGGGTCGATGATGGCGGCCTCGCCCTGGGACGAGAGCACGTAGGTGTTCTCCGCGAACGGGCTGACGACGAACGACTGGACGGTGAGGGGCATGGTGGGGTTGGGGGTTCGAGGTTCAGGGTTCGAGAAGTCGTGGCACCTCAACGGAGAATCGACCTCGAGGCTGGAGGTACGCCTCCGGTCGAACGTTCGGTGCCACCCCGCCGACCTCGAGGTCGAGGGCACTGGGACTCTCGCAGCATTCGAACCCTGAACCGAGAATGCCGAACCGGGTTCAGCATGGAGGCCATGCGGAGGCGATGCACGCCCTCGAGGCCGACCTTTCAGCTTCCCCCGTTGCCGCCGGCCGATGTGCCAGGCTGGAAGCGGACCCCTCGCTTCCGGCACCCGCCGCATCGACATGACGTTTGACTCCTTCGGCTTCGAGCCGTCCATTCTCAAGGGCGTAAAAGACGCCGGCTACACCACGCCGACGCCCGTCCAGGCCGCCACGCTCCCCATCGGCCTCAAGGGCATCGACGTCGTCGGCGTCGCGCAGACCGGCACCGGCAAGACGGCCGCGTTCGTCCTCCCGATCCTCGACTACCTGGTCAAGGAGCCGTCCCGCGGCAAGCGGCGCCCGATCCGGGCCTTGGTAGTCGCGCCGACGCGCGAGCTCGCCATCCAGGTGACCGAGGCGGCTGCGAAGTACGGCAAGCACACCGGGCTCCGCGTCGCGACGATCTACGGTGGCGTCGGCAAGGGCAAGCAGCGGACGGCGCTGCGCAACGGCGTCGACATCGTGGTCGCGACGCCGGGACGTCTGCTCGACTTCCTGGGCGAAGGCGCCTTGGACCTCGGCTTCGTCGACATCCTCGTCCTCGATGAGGCCGACCGGATGTTCGACATGGGCTTCGTCAAGGACGTCCGCCGGATCGTGGCCGCGGTCCCGGAGCAGCGCCAGACGATGCTGTTCTCGGCTACGATGCCCCCGCCAATCCAGGACTTGGCCAAGTCGATCCTGTACAAGCCCGAGACCGTCGAGGTCGGCGAGCGCCGCGACCCGGCGGCGACGGTGACACAGCGCGCGATCCGCATCGCCGAGGCGCAAAAGCAGGACCTACTCCACCACTTGATCGACACGGAGGACGTGGACCGGATGATCGTGTTCTCGCGGACCAAGTACCGCGCCGACCGCATCCGCAAAAAGCTCGACCGGGCCGGGTTCGACGCCATCGCGATCCACTCGAACCGGAGCCAGGGGCAACGCCAGCGCGCGCTCAAGGGCTTCGAGGCCGGCGAGTACCAGATCATGGTCGCGACCGACATCGCGGCGCGCGGCATCGACGTGCCGGGCGTTTCGCACGTCATCAACTTCGACACGCCGAACATCCCGGAGGACTACATCCACCGGATTGGCCGGACGGGCCGCGCGGAGAGCACCGGCGACGCGATCTCGTTCATCTCGGCGGCGGAGAACGCCAACCTCAAGGCCATCGAGAAGCACACGGGCCGCCAGATCAAGCAGGTCACCGTCGACGGCTTCGACGCGCCCACGATGGCGGAGGCGATGGCCAACCCGAAAAAGCGCTCGAACCCTCGAGGGCACAAGTCGAGGTCGAAGCAGAGCGGCGGCGACGGTCGCAAGGGGAACAGCCGCGGCGGCAACCGGAACTCGCGCCGCGGCTAGCGTCCTCGAGGACGCGGCTTGGTCTTTCCGTAGGGGCACACCGCTGGTGTGCCCGTGCCGACCTCGATGTGTAGCGCGGCCTCGAGGTCGAGGCACCACTCGATCTAGAGGTAGGTGCGACCCGGTGGGTCGCCCGCGACCTCGAGGACGAATCGAGCTATGAGGCGCAGGGGCAGACCGTATGGGTGCCCGCGTGCGCGGGGATGACTCGTCGTGGTGATGCGGAGTCGAGCGGCCTCGAGGGCGGCACGGGTCACGAGACTCGTCCTCGAGGACGGCTCCATACGAACACTCGAACTCGGAACACGGGTGCGCCGGGTGACGCGTTGGCCCGCTAGCTTCCCGACCGATGCTCACGCGCCTCCACCGCCAGATCCTCAAGAGCCTGCCGCTGCCGTTCGTGGCCGCGCTGGTGACGCTGCTCTTTCTGCTGCTGATGCAGTTCCTGATCACCTACCTGCCAGACTTGGTGGGCAAGGGCCTTCCCTTCTCGGCAATGGCGGAGTTGGTCGCGTACAGCCTCGCTTACATGCTGACGCTGGCCGTCCCGATGGCGTGGCTGATCGCCCTCCTAGCCGCATTCGGAAAGCTGGCCGAGAGCCGGGGCTACCTCGTCGCCAAGTCGGCGGGCGTGTCGCTGTTGCGGCTGGCGTGGCCGGCGATGATCGCGGGGCTGCTGTTGACCGGGGCGATGGCCGTCTTCAACAACCAGATGCTGCCCGAGGCCAACTACCGGATGAACGGGCTGTGGCGCGACATCCGGGTCAGCCGGCCCGGCTTCGCGCTCACGCCCGGCGAGTTCTTTACCGGCGTCGGCGGCTACGCCATCCGGGCCGATGACATCCCGCAGGACTCGGCCGGCCTCTTGGTGGGCGTGACGGTGTTCGAGAGCCGCAGCGCCGGCGGCGGCACGTCCGAGCTGACGGCCCAGCGCGCGCGCTTGCAATCGCAGTACGACGGGCAGCGCCTAACGCTTCTCCTCGAGGACGGCGAGATCCACCGCCGGACGCCGAACGCCCAGCGCGACCAGTACGAGCGGCTGACGTTCGACCGCTACCGGATGGCCCTGGACCTGTCCAGTTTGGGCGGCTTCGAGCGCCGGGACCGCGAGGGCGCCGGCCGTTCGGACCGGACCATGCGGACGTCGGACATGCTGGCCGTCGTGGACTCCCTCGACCGACGCGCCGACGACCAGGCCGAGGTGACCCGCGCCACCCTCGAGTCCGGCGGCGAGCGGCCCGAGATGGAGGTCGGGATCGTGACCTCGAGCCCGTCGCCCAACGACTCGCTCGGCGCTCCCATCATCGGGACGCACCGAGCCGCGCTCGTCGGCCTCGAGGACGCCGAGCGGCGAGCCGTCTACGACCTGGCTCTCCGTCGCACGCGTGCCGTCGCGGCGTCTGCGGAGACAGCATCGACGACCCTCAAGTACGACCGGCAGCGGGCGGATCGGTACCGTGTCGAGATCTACAAAAAGAACTCGATCGCCCTGGCGTGCCTGGTCTTCGTGTTGGTGGGCGTGCCGCTGGGGCTGGCCGTGCCCCGAGCGGGCGTTGGGTTGGTCGCGACGCTGGCCGTTTTCGTGTTCCTGTTCTACTGGATCACGCTCGTCCAGGGCGAAAAGCTGGCGGACCGTGGCCTGCTGCCTCC
>NZ_JBARYR010000146.1:0-1973 GCF_049648075.1 Rubrivirga sp.
ACAGTGGACCGCCGCGGTCGTATCGCCCTCGAGGTCGAGCACGACGGCACGTCCTCGAGGACGAAGCTTTCCGCACTTCCGCACCTCCGCACCTCCGCACCTCCGCACCTCCGCACTTCCGCACTTCCGCACTTCCGCACCTCCACCTCCGCACGCCGTGCTCGAGGCCGAGTCCGACCTCGAGGGCGCAGCACGCGAACCTCTTCTCTTCCGCACCTCTTCTCGCATTCCGGCGAAGCCGGCCCGCTGTCCTCGAAGCCGCGGTCCGACCTCGAGGACGAACACAAAAAAGGGCCGGCGCCCACCACGGCACCGGCCCCGTCGCTCGCCACAGGGGACGAGCACTCGGACGCATGGCCTACATGTAGTCCGAGAGGTCGAGCGTCTCGCCGTCGAGGTCGGAGGAGACCTCGAACAAGAGCGCGCCGCTCGAGCTGTCGAGCCGGAACTCCTGGCCGACCTCGGCCGAGTAGCGGTTCGACGACTGGTTGCCGATCGAGCTCGTGCCACGGCCCGTGTGGATGCGGACCGACGAGCCGGTGTCGTTCCTGAGACGGAACTCGACGCTACGGGTCGGGGCCTCGATCGAGATCGTGGTGGCCGGGACCGGCACGAGGGACGGCGCGGGAACGGCGACGAGAGCGGACAGGAGGAGAGAGAGAATCATGGGAGCGGGAGTGCGGGGAGCCGGCAGCCGGCCGGTGCGGGGCCTCGAGGGCCGATCGTGTGTCCACAGGCTACCCCGGGAACGGCTCGCCTCTCTCCCACGGACGTTCCGAAAGACCGTCCCTCTCGTTCGCCTCGACTAGAACCCCAGTCCCGCTACGGCGTGACGAGGCCGGCCCGCCACGACCACGCGACGAGTTGCGCGCGCGTCTTGAGACCGGTCTTTTCGTAGAGCGCGTGGACGTGCTTCTTGGCCGTGCTCTCCGAGATGAACAGCTTGTCCGCGAGCGTCGTGTTGTCGTCGCCCTCGGCCACCAGCAGCAGCACCTCGCTCTCGCGGGCCGAGAGCGTCGAGAACGGGTCGGCGGCCTCGGCTTGGCGGCTGGCGCGTGCGCGGCCCTCGCGGTGACGGTTGATGTACAGCGCCCCGATCCGACGGCTCAGCCAGCCGACGTCGCCCGCCGCGGCCCCTCGGATCGCCTCTGCGATCGAGCCCAGCGGCTCCTGCTTCGACAGGTAGCCCGCCGCGCCGACGTCCAGGACGCCGAAGATGTACGACTCGTCCTCGAAGGCGCTCAGCACCAGGACCGCGATGTCCGGCTCGTCTTGGGTCAGCATCTCGGCCACATCGAGGCCGGTCAGCTCCGGCATCTCCATGTCGAGCACGATGACGTCCGGTTTGTGCGTGCGGGCCATCGCCAGCGCTTCCTTTCCGTCGGAGGCCTCGGCGACGACCTCGAGGTCGGACTCGCGCTCGAGGTGGGCGCGGAGCCCGGCGCGGACCGCGGGGTGGTCATCGGCGAGGACGAGACGGATCGGCATGGGGTGAGGGGAAACGAGCCCGGAAGTAACGGCGGCGTCCGCCCCCGTGAGCGGTACGGTGGATGGTATCGCGTGGAACAGTCATCCCATTAGGCCGAGCCAACGACGGCCCTTCGGGGCCTTGAGAGGAAGGCGAGCGCTGATGCGGGTCCCGTCGCCCGGCGCCGACGTGATCTCGACGGTACCGCTGAGCGCCTCGGCCCGCTCGCGGAGCCCGGCCAGTCCGAAGTGCCCGCCGCGAACGTGGTCGACGTCGCGCACGTGGTCGTCGAACCCGACGCCGTCGTCGGCGACCTCGAGGACGGCCTGCCCCTCGTCCTCGATGAGGGAGACGGTGATGCGGTCGGCTTGGGCATGGCGGCCGGCGTTCGACAGCGCCTCTTGGGCGATCCGAACGATGGCGTGCTGGACGGGGACCGGCCAGCGGCGACCGGTCGCGTCGAGGTCGAGGACGACCTCGAGGCCGGGGTACGTCCGGCCGAACT
>NZ_JBARYR010000147.1:0-5515 GCF_049648075.1 Rubrivirga sp.
GGGCGTACCTCCGTCGCGGCATCGTGTCGCCGCTGACGCGCTGGCGCTTGGGCATCCGCGGGATCGCGTTCGAGCTCGAGCAGGACCCGACCATCGACCCGCTGGCGTTCGACGTCCGCGACCAGAAGTCGGGGCGGTCGCTGCTGAAGAAGTACAGCGTTTGAGGGGTTGGGGACCGGGGTTTAGGGGTTGGGGAGATGCATCTTCTGGCCAACACCTAATCCCCAGTCCCCAAAACCCGCGACTATGAAACCCGCTACTCTCGTGTCCGCCCTCGAGGACGTGCTCGGCCAGCTCGGCGTGCGCGTGCGTCGGGAGCGGGGGACGTTTCGGGGCGGGCTGTGCCTGGTGGCGGGCGAGCCGGCGGTCGTGATCAACCGCGTCCACCCGCCCGAGGCCCAGGCGACGGTCCTGGCCGACGCCATCCGGGAGCGCGGCGGCGTCGACGACCTGTACCTCCGCCCGGCTCTGCGTGCCGCCCTCGAGGACGCGTGGACGCGCATCGACGCCGACCTCGAGGACGTACCGTCGGGAGGCGACGATGAGTAGTGGCGTCGAGGACGAGAACCACTCTGGCAACTCGTCCTCGAGGACGAGTCCGGCGCTGACGGTGACGCTGTTGGGAACGGGCACCTCGACGGGCGTGCCGGTGATCGGGTGCGCCTGCGCCGTCTGCACCTCGGATGACCCGCGCGACGCTCGGCTGCGCACCTCGGCACACATCGTGGCGCACGCGTCCGGGGGCGACGTGCACGTTCAGGTCGACGTCGGGCCGGACTTCCGCACGCAGGCGCTGCGCGCCGGCCTCGAGGCCGTGGACGGGCTGGTCGTCACGCACGAGCACTTCGACCACGTCACCGGTCTCGACGATCTGCGGCCGTTCTTTTTCAAGGAGCGCTCGACCGTGCCCGTCTTCGCCCGTCCCGGAACAGCGGACGCGCTACGGGCCATGTTCCGCTACGTGTTCGACCGGACGTACCCCGGCGCGTCGCTCCTGGACCTGCACCCGGTGGACGGCCCGTTCACGGTGGGGAGCCGGACGAACGGCGGGACCGTCGAGGTCACACCGATCACCGCACCCCACGGTGACTTCGAGGTCATGGGCGTCCGCATCGGCGGGTTCGCCTACCTCACCGACGTCGGCTCGGTGCCGGACGCGGCGCGCGCCGTCCTCGAAGGCGTCGATACGTTGGTCCTCGATGGGTTGCGACCCGAGCCGCACCCGACGCACCTGACGTTCCTCGAGGCCGCGGCCGTGGCGAAGGATGTCGGCGCGCGCCAAACGTGGCTGACGCACGTGACGCACAATGCGCTCCACGCCGAGGTCGACGCGACGTTGCCGGACGGCGTGCGGCTGGCCTACGACGGGCTCGTCCTCGAAGTCGAGGCGAACTCGCGCTAGGGTTTCTGGGCGACGGCGACGAGTCGGGTCGCGGACGGACCGTAGCTCTCGCCCTCGAGGTCGCCGTAGAGCGCGATGTCGTGGAAGCCAGCGTCCTGAAGCATCTCGCGGAGCTCACGACCGGAGTAGATCCAGTGGCCCAATCGGAACGACCGGGCGCCGTCGTCGCTCACGAACGTCCATTCGTTTTCCATCCGGGTCCAGTCGTCCGTGACCCAGCGGCGCTGCACGACCATTCCATCTGGTCCGTCCTCGACGGAGGCCGGTTGAAAGATCCTGGCCAGCACTTCCTTGCCGGCCACGTCCACGACGACAGACCCGCCAGGCCGCAGGCTCCGGTACGCGCCCTCGAGGACGCGTCGGTTCTCGGCGGCGTCGTCGAAGTAGCCGAACGACGTGAACAGGTTGAGGACGAGGTCGGCGTCGCCCTCGAGGACGTGGTCGCGCATGTCGGCGTGGACCCACTCGACCTCGACGTTTTCCTTTGTGGCGAGGTCGCGGGCCTTCTTCAGCAGGAACGCGCTCCGGTCGACCCCGACGACGTCCATGCCTCGCTTGGCCGCAGCGACGGCGTGGCGGCCCGGTCCGCACGCGAGATCGAGGACGCGCTGGGGCGTTTGTCCGACGAGGCGAAAGACAGCCTCGAGCTCGCCGTCGGCGTTCTCGAATCGATCGGCGGGAAACATGAATCCGAAGGAGGTCCCCCAGAACGCGTCGTCGGAGAACCAGTCGTCAGGGGTCGAAGAGGAGCGGGGCATCTCGGTGGGAGGGAGGAGGCCGTCCGCTACGGTAGCCATCCCCTCAAGATTCGAGGCGGGCACCGTCCTCGAGGACGGGTCTCACAGAACGACCTCGAGGTCGACGCATCCTTGACCCGTTGTGTCTCGGCTGCCCAGCCGGCACACCTCTTCTCCTCTTCTCGCGTTCCCTCTCCGAGCCTGCTCCGTTCGCGGCGCTAGCTTGACCGACATGTCCGACTCCCCCCGCCCTGGCGTCCTGGTCCTCAACGGACCCAACCTCAACCGGCTCGGCGTGCGCGAGCCCGACGTCTACGGCGCCCTCTCGTTGGGCGACATTGAGTCGAACCTGCGCAAGCATTTCCCGGACCTCGCCCTCGAGTTCCAGCAGCACAGTGGCGAGGGCGCGCTCATCGACGCGCTCCACAGCGCCGACACTGTTGAGACGGCCGGCGTCGTGTTCAATCCGGGAGGCTACGCCCACACATCGGTCGCCCTGCGCGACGCGGTCTCGAGCATCACGACGCCCGTCCTCGAGGTCCACATCTCGAACATCTACGCGAGAGAGAGCTTCCGCCACACGTCGCTGCTCTCGGCCGTCTGCACCGGCGTGATCACGGGCCTGGGCGTCGGCGGCTACAAGCTGGCCGTCCAGCACTTTGCCGGCTAGCGTGTCCCACGACGACCTCGAGGACGAGACGCCTCGGCCGCCACCTGCGTCGGTCCCGGAGCCCCAGAACGAGCCCGCACCCGACGATGTGCTCGGGTCGGTCGGGCTGAGTGGCCCCGAGCCCGGGGCCGAGACGCTCGCTGAGAACGATCCCGCGCCGGGCTCGCCAGCGGAAGAAGCCACTGAGGACCGGCCCAAGAGCGGCGCCCCGCTCATCATGGCCGGCATCCTGGCCAGCCGCGTCCTGGGCCTGGTCCGCGAGAAAGCCGTGGCCTACTTCTTCGGCGTCGGGCCGCACCTCGACGTGTACCAGTTGTTGATGCGGGGCGCCAACCTGCTCAACAACCTGTTGGGCGAGGGGACCCTCTCTGCGTCGTTTATTCCGATCTACAGCCGGATGATCGAGGAGGGGCGAGAGCGCGACGCTGGCCGGTTCGCAGGCGCCATCCTGGGTCTCATGATCGCGGTATCCGCGACGTTGACCCTAGCCGGCGTGCTCGCGGCGCAGTTCGTGGTCTCCGTCTTGGCGCCGGGCTTCCTCGGCGACGCCGAGAAGGTGGCCGCGGGCACGTTGGGCGTGGACCGGTTCGCGCTCGCGGTCGACCTGTTCACGTACGCCCTCCCGATGGCGGCCTTCCTGGCGCTCAGCGCGTGGGCGCTGGGCGTGCTCAACAGTCACCGCCGCTTTTTCCTGCCCTACGTCGCGCCGACGCTGATGAACATCGCGACGGTCGCGGGCTTGATCTGGGCCGCGACGACGCAGTTCGAGGACCCGTTCGGGCTGGGCGCCCTCGAGGTCGTCCCGGTGGCGTCGCTCAACACGCTCCTGGCCGCGGCCGTGATCGGCGCGTTGGTCGGTGGATTCCTGCAGTTCGCGGTCCAACTGCCACTCGTGTTCCGACTGATCAAGGGGTTCCGGCTCTCGGTCTCGACGAAGGTGGAGGGCGTCAAAGAGGCCGGCAAGGCGTTTGGGCCGGTCGTGGCCGGTCGCGGCGTGGCCCAGGTCTCGAGCTACGTTGACACGGTCCTGGCCGGGCTGGCGACGGCGGGCACGTTGGGAGCCATCCGCCCGGCGCTCGTCCTGTACATGTTGCCGATCTCGCTGTTCGGGATGAGCGTGGCGGCGAGCGAACTCCCGGAGCTGAGCCGGATCTCGAAAGAGAAGCTCGACGAGTTCCTACACCGCGTCGACCGATCGACGCGCCAGATGCTCTACCTCGTGGTCCCGACGGTCGTGGGCTACCTCGGGTTCGGGCTCATCATCGTGGCGGCGATCTTCGGCGGCGGCGCGTTCGCGGCCCAGGACACCTGGCTCGTCACGTTGATCCTGGCTGGGTACTCGCTCGGCCTTGGCGCGACGTCGGTGAGCCGGCTGCTCCAGAACAGCTTCTACGCCCTGGGCGACACCAAGACGCCGGCCAAGATCGCCGTGGCACGTGTGACGGTCTCGGGCCTGATCGGGGCCGGGCTCATGTTCGCGTTCGACCGCGTGACGGTGGCGGAGGCCATCGGCCTCGAGGTCGACGGCAGCATGCTGACGTTGGCGGCAGTAGGGCTTGCCTTGGGCGCGTCGGTGGGCGCCTGGATCGAGCTGTTCCTGCTCCGCTGGGCGCTCCGTCGCGAAGCCCCGTCGTTCGGACTCCCCGCCGGCCGCGTCGCTCGGATGCTCGGGATCGCGGGGCTGGCGGCGATCCCGGCCGCGCTCATCGTCGCGCTCGTGCCCGACGACGCGCTTCCCAACGTCGTCGACGCGCTCGCCGTGATCGGCGTGTACGGGGCGACGTACCTCGGGCTCGGCCACGTGCTCGGGTTCGAGGAAGGCGAGGCCTGGATCGGCCGGTTCTTGCGCCGCTCGAAGGACTAATCGCCCTCGAGGTCGCACGGCCTTCCTCGTCCTCGAGGTCGTTGGCTGAGTCCGTCCTCGAGGGCGTGACAGACTAGCGTCGGCTGGCCGTCGTACTCTCGGGCGTCACCCCCCGAACCTGTGGCTGGATACCGCGGACATCTCGCCGGCGCGACGGCGTTCTATGCCGTCTACCTCGCCGGCTTGGCATTGGTCTACTCCGTGGATCAGGCGTACCTCCAGTTTTCGGACGTGGAGTTGGTCGCGTACCCGCTGGCGCTGTTTGGGCTGTGCCTGATGTTCGGGCTGTGGCCGGACGTCGATACGAACTCGAAGGGACAGAACCTCTTCTACTCCATCTTTTTCCTGGTCGACGTCGTGCTGATCGCGGCCGAGCGGTTCGAGCAGGCGGCGTACCTCGGCCTGTTCTGCATCCTGCCGGCGATCGGGAAGCATCGAGGGTGGACGCACTCGCCATGGGCCATGCTCATCATTCCGAGCCCGCTGCTCGCCTTGCCGCTGTTGGTGGCGCCCGAGAAGCCGTTTGCGGGACTCCCATTCTACGGCGCCGCCGTCATCGGGTATTTCAGCCACCTGGTCATGGACGGACTGGTGTGGCGACTGCCGGGCCGACGCAAAGGGGCCGGCTGGTAGCCTACCGGCGCAGCAAGCGCCAGGCGACCGTCGCGGCTCCCACGGCGAGCCCAACACGCAACGGGACGGGATCGTGGACTGGCGGCGGGACGGACACGATGCCGGTCTCGTCGGCGACGGCGGATGTGCGGCCGTAGCGGTGCTCGAGCGGGACCTCCATGGTCCCGGCGTAGGCGCGCAACCGGCGGGCGGCGTCCTCGAGGACGGGC
>NZ_JBARYR010000148.1:0-5392 GCF_049648075.1 Rubrivirga sp.
GCTCCACTACGCGCTCCGGCCGTTCCCGCGAGCGGCCCAGTCCGACGGCTGGGCCTCGGCCCTCTTCCTCATCGGGGTCAGCGCCGCTGCCCTTGCCCCGCTCGTCGGCGCTGCCGCCCTCGCCTCGTGCTGACGCCGCGACTAGTCCCCTCGACGGTGCGCCTCGCCCTCTCCCACTCGGCCTGGCTAGTGTGAGGCCGACCCAGGACGTCTCGACTGAGGGCGGTGCACCCCACGGTGGGTCACTCGACGTACGGGTTTTCTAGGCCGTCCGACGCCTCAGCCTTTACGTGCGCCATGCGCAGCGTCGAGGCCGCGGCGTAACAAGACCTCGCCCACCTCCGACCGACGCGGTTCGGGCACGTCAACCGGTACGGGTTCTACTGCTTCGACGTCGACGGGGCGCCGGAGGCCGGACTCCGGCGGCTCCGGGTCCTTTAGAGTGCGATCCTGGTCTGATTGTTCGAAAGGGCCAACCCGCTTCTTAACCCAAGTCAATGAGGCGAGCGACATCCCGAAATAGCTTTGCATTCTACTCAACGAGACGGATGCAGGGCTGTACTCACACAATCGGGATCAAGCGACTCCGGGTCCTCTGCCTCCTTCTATCTCGTCCCTGCGTGCGCAGCGCGGTGAGGGGGAGGACTTCTTCTAATTTAGACAACGTCCTTCTATGAGCGATCCAAATCGGGCCGTTCGGCACCGACTCAATAGCCGTGATGGTAGCGTTCCCGATGAGCTGGCTTGCCACCCCCGTGGTCCCGCTCGTGATCGTGACGCTCGCTCTGCTCTTCGTACGCCTGGGGTGGCCGCGCACAGAACTCGTTCCGTAGCCGTCGTCTCCGATATGTGGCTCCGGATCCCACTCGCGCTTGTCCTTTTATTCGTCGGCTGCTCGTCGGCTGAGGACATTGTCGGCCCTTTCGCAGAGGACAGCCTGCTCCCGACCGGAATGCCCGAGGATGTCGGACTCGTCCCGACATATCTCGAAGCCGCTTCGCGTCAGATCGCCGGGGATGACGACCACGAGCTCCACAGCATGCTCGTCGTCCGCAATGGGCTCCTCGTGTTCGAGGAGTACTACAACGGCTATGGGCGCGGCAACCCGCACGACCTCCGCTCGGCGACGAAGAGCATCACGTCACTGCTGACCGGCATAGCTATCGAGAGGGGTGCCGTCGCGGGCGTCGATGCGCCGCTGATGGACTACCTCCGCGCTGACTACCCCGGCATCAGGGATAAGGACGACATCCTATTTCGTCACCTCCTAACCATGCAAGGTGGGCTCGACTGCGACGACGGCGACCGGAGCACGCGGGGACAGGAGGATCGAATGTACCGGGCAGGGGACTGGGTTGAGTATTTCCTCTCGCTCTCGCGGTCGTACGCGCCCGGCGACACCACGTTGTACTGTACGGGCGGTGTCGTGGCGCTAGGGGAGGCTATCGCGCAAGGGGCCGAGCAAGACTTTGCCACGTTCGCAGACGACGTGCTGTTCAGCCCGCTCGGAGTCCAGAACTACCAGTGGGCCCGGTTCGACGACGGACGGAAGGTGGACGCTGGGGGTCACCTTTTCCTCACCCCGCAAGCGATGGCTAAAGTGGGGATGCTCGTGCTCCAAGGTGGAGAGTGGGACGGTCGACACGTCGTCTCCGAAGAGTGGATTGAGCGCTCGACGCAACCCAGGACGGAGATCGGAAGCATGCCCTACGGTTACCTGTGGTGGTCGTACACGGCCCAACGCGAGGAGAAGGCCGTCGACATCGTCTTTGCCAGCGGCAACGGGGGGCAGATGATCTTCGTGGTGCCCGAGTATGACTTGGTCGCGGTGTTCACAGCCGGGTACTACAACTCGGACCGGGCGCGGATCGTCTTCGACCTGTTCCACAACACCGTCTTGCGATCGGTGTCGGAGCCACAAGGGCGTCTCCAAGAACGACTCTAAGCGCACGGTCCTGGTGCTGCGTCATACTCTGTCAAGTGTGCGACGTAGCCCTTCGGGCGCACCACCTGCCTCACCATGCCTACCAAGCACTATGCCTGCCAAGCACACTGTCCGCCTGTCCGATGAGCAGCGCGTACGAATCGACCGGACCATCCGGACCGGCATCGCTCACGCCCGGACCGTCGCCTACGCCCGGGCGCTCCTCCTCGTAGACGAGGCCGACGGCGGGATGGCGTGGTCGGACGAGAAGGCAGCCGACGCGCTCGGGGTGTGCGCCCGCACGGTCGCACGGCTCCGCAGGCGGTTCTGCACCGAAGGCGCCGACGAGGCCCTCCGTCCCCATCGCTCGGCACCAGGACGTCCGTTCAAGATCGACGGCGTGGCCGAGGCCCACCTCATCGCCCTGGCGTGCTCGGAGCCCCCCGAGGGCCAAGCCGCGTGGAGCCTCCGGCTGCTCGCCGACGAGTTCGTGGCCCTCGGCGTGTGTGAGCCGGTGAGCTACGAGACCGTTCGACGGACGCTAAAAAAACGCGCTCCGGCCCCCACCGCTAGAAGAGATAAGTGACCCCCTCGGGGCAGAGCGCGGCGTTCATGGCCGACACGGAGGCTGTGCTCGCTCTCCACACCGAGCCGTACGACGCGGCACGCCCAGTCGTCTGCTTCGCCGAGCGGCCGTGCGTGCTCCGCGCAGATGTCCGCGAGTTGCTGCCCGCGCGTCCAGGCACCGAGCGCAAGCCAGACCACGTGTACGCCCGCGGTGGGACGTTCTGCGCGCTGGTGCCGTTCGAGCCGCTCTGATCGTGGCGGCGGGTCTGGTTCCGCCCGCAGCGGCGACCGGTCGACGTCGCCGGGGTCGTCTGCGAGCCCTGCGACGAGCACTACCCCGAGGCGGAGGACGTCCGGCTCGTGTGCGACCAACTCAACACGCACTCGGCGACCTCGTTCTACAAGGCGTTCGTGCCCGAGTAGGCCCGCCGTCTGGCGACGAGGGTCGAATTCGTTCACGCGCCGGTCCACGGGTCGTGGTTCAATGTGGTCGAGCGCGAGTTCTTGACCCTGGTACGGAAGTGCCTCTGGCACCATCGGTTGGAAGGCGTTGAGGCGAGTGCAACGGTAAACCGGCAGTTCACCTCGGAGAAGGCGCGGGAGAAGCTGCGACGGCTTTGCCCATCACTATGACCTTGCCAATAGGCTTAACCCATTTCCAGCTGCCCACGGCGCGAACCTTGCACAAATGGACGACAGGCCGAGACAGCTCACTGCTGTGAGCGTGATACGCGCCGTTATCGCGAATGCTTCTCCGGCACACGTCATCATGAGCCCTCGCGAGAGCATCATGTCAGCCGGAAGGTCTCCACCGATGGCGTCCAACTCCAGCATAGAGAGGCGCCCAAGTTGCAGGTCTCCCCTACACGTAGACTGCAGCCACGCTCGCCCCCTTCCCCGACCCTGACGACCGCCCTTCTTCTCGCGGCCTTGGGCCTCCTTCAGCCGGCGCCCTCGATGGGCGACTCGCTTGCGGCGGGTACACTCGTGACCCGTGCGGCAGACGGCACTCCGACCGACACGGTCACCTACGTCCTAGGACAGTCTGAGAACGGCGTCGTCTGGGTCGACACCGGCCCGCCGGGAGGGGCGTCGGTCCGTCTACCGGGGTCGGCTGTCGAGGCCCTTCTCGCGGCGCTCGAGCTCCACTTCCCGGCGGCCCCCGCCGCGGAGATCGCGGCCGTCGTCCTCGATAGCGACCAGATCCACGTCGGTCTCGACCGGTCGTTCCACCTCGGTACGGTTCTCACCGTCCTGGCCGTCGCGCTCTCCGTCGTTGGCCTGGGGATCGCCCTCGCTCGAACCCGACGTCGCACGTCGACCCTCCGCGCCCTCTCCCGCCATCACTTGGCCGGTCGGGAGTCCGAACGGCTCCGACTCGCGCAGGAGATCCACGACGGACCCGTCCAGGACCTCCACGTCGTCTCCCACGCGCTCTCGTCCCTTGCCGGGTCCGACCCCGCCCTTCAGGACCGCGTCCGGTCCACCGCCGACGAGCTCCGCCAGATCGCAGCCGGCCTCCGCCCTCCCGCGCTCGACCGCTTCGGCCTCCTCCCCGCACTTCGGGACCTCGGCGACCAACTCGAAACGTCCGCTCCCTACCCCAAGATCACGCTGGAGCACCAGGCGGCCCCGACGTCTCTAGACCTCGCGCCCGACCACGCTCTCGCCCTGTACCGGGTCGTACAGGAGGCCTCTCGCAACGCCCTTGCGCACGGGAACGCCCAGGCGATCATCATCTCCGTCGATGCGACGTCGTCAGCGGTCGTGGTCTCCGTCGAGGACGACGGCCGAGGTTTCGACGCAGATCGGCTCGACCTCCAGGCCCTCGTCCGCGACGGACACTTCGGGCTCGCTGGGATGCATGAGCGGGTCCGCGACATTGGGGGTGCCTTCTCCGTTACCTCCCGCCCGCGACACACCGTCGTCGAAGCCCGCGTCCCCCGTTGAACACCACGGCCCCTCTCATTCGTGTCGTCGTCACTGACGACCACCCTGCCATGAGGGCCAGCCTCCGGGACATGATCTCGCGGGACCCCCGCCTCAGCCTCGTCGGTGACGCCGCCACCGGCCGTGCCGCCCTCCAACTCGCGCGCGCCCACACCCCCGACGTCTTGGTCCTCGATCTTGACCTCCCCGACATGTCCGGAGTCGACGTTGCCCGAGCCCTCCGCGACGAACAGAGCACGGTCCGAACGATGGCCTTCACGGCGCACACCAGTCGGGCGTTCATCGAGGGGCTCGTCGAGGCCGGCGTCGCGGGCTACGTGACCAAGGACAAGGACCCCTGCGACATCGTCGACTCCATCGTCGCCGTCGCCCAGGGCGAGGGCCGGTGGTTCGTCGTCCCACAAACATCGTGGGAGCTCCGGCATCTCTCCCGGCGAGAGCGGGAGGTTCTCGATCACCTGTCCGACGGGCACACCAACGCAGACATAGGGGAGCGACTCTCCATCTCGGTCAGCACCGTCCGCAATCACCTAGTGCGGATCTATGAGACGCTCGGGGTCGAGACGGCGCGCGCCGCCATCGTCTGGGCGCGGCGACGGGGCATCGGGACGGACGGCCCTCCCTAACTCGGCGCCGCGGGCAATACGGACGGAGCCACAACGGACGGTCTGTCCGGTCAGAACAGGACTCTCGTCCCTCGGCACCGGCCGAGCCCCCCGCGAACGTGGCAGGCGTACCCCTAACGCCTCCCATGTCCCGCCTCTCGTTCGCCCTCGTCCTCCTCATCGTTGCCGCCGGCTGCGACGCCACAGACGCTCCGACCGCCCCGGTCTCCGCGAGCGGAGCGGCCACCGTCACGACCACCCCGTCCGGGTGGACCGTCACCGCCCTCGAGGGCGGCGGAGCCCGGTTCGACGGCCACCGAGGCCGCGTTGACGTGACCTTCGACGC
>NZ_JBARYR010000149.1:0-1896 GCF_049648075.1 Rubrivirga sp.
TGTGCCTAGCGGACGGCTCCGTGGATGCGACCCTCCGCGCTGAAGTCGAGGCTCTCCTCGCCGCCGACCGATCTGCTCCGACAGAGGACCGGATCGACCTCGCCTCGGCCGCCGAGCTCATATCGGACGATGCGCCTGTCGTGGGAGAGCGTGTCGGTCCGTGGCGGGTGGTCCGAGAGCTAGGTCGTGGCGGCATGGGCCGCGTCGACCTCGTCGAGCGTGCGGACGGGGCGTACGACCAACGAGCGGCCCTCAAGCGTCTGGGTTTAGTGGCGCCCTCGAGGGTCAAGCGGTTTCTCCGAGAGCGCCAGATCCTCGCCTCGTTGCGTCATCCAGGCATCGCGCGGCTCCTGGATGGCGGCGTCGAAGGCGGGGCGCCGTACCTCGTCATGGAGTACGTCGAGGGCGAACCGATCACGACGTACGCCGACGCTCACGGCCTCCGCCTCCGCGACCGGCTGACCCTCTTTCTCCAGGTCTGCGACGCCGTTACCTACGCCCATCGTCGGCTGGTCGTCCACCGTGACCTTAAGCCCTCGAACGTGCTCGTGAGCGAGCGGGCTGAAGAGGACGGGTCCGCCGTCGCACACGTGACGCTCCTCGACTTCGGGGTCGCACGGCTCTTGGATGCCGACCTCGATGAGCCCGTCACCGCCGAGGGGTTTGGAGCTCCGCTCACGCCGGGCTACGCCTCGCCAGAGCAGATCGACGGCGGCGAGATCACGACGGCGACAGACGTGTGGTCACTCGGCGTTCTGCTCTACGAGCTGGTGACGGGGCGCCTTCCGTTCCCGACGCACAGTCGTGACGCGTGGGTCGATGCCATCCGTCGCGCAGCGCCGACGCTGCCGAGCGAGGTCGCCAAGACTGCATCCGGGACCGAGCCCCCGCCCACAGATGCTCGCCGCCTCCGGGGCGACCTCGATGCGATCTGCCTAGCGGCTCTGCAGAGCGAGCCCGAAAATCGGTACGTGGGTGCGGCCGACCTGGCGGCCGACCTGAGGCGGTACCTCGACGGACTCCCTGTCGACGCGCGGAGGCCCTCGGCGTGGTACCGCGTGCGGCGGTTTGCGGGGAGACACAAGGCGGCCGTCGCCGCAGCGCTCGCGGCGGTCGTGGTGGGCGCAGCTGGAACGGCGTTCTACACGGTCCGCCTCGCAGCCGAGCGTGACCTCGCCCAAGCCGCTCGCACCGAAGCCGTCGAGACCGCTACGTTCCTCGAGGACGTTCTCAGCGCCGCAAGCCCGTTTTCCACCCAGCGCCGGGATACACTACGTGTGGCAGACGTGCTGGCCGGCGCCGCGAGGGAGGTGGGTACGATGGGCTCGGCCCCAGCCCGGCAGGCCCACCTCTACACCGTGATCGGTCGGACGTTCGACGAGCTGGGCCGAGTCGCAGAGGCGGACTCTCTTCTGCGCCTGGCGCTCGGGCGGGCGGCGTTCGGGTCGGAGCGGTGGAACGAGGCTGCGACGGCGTTGGGGGAGGTCCTCGTGAAGGGGGACTCGTCCCAGGTCGCCGAGTCCGTCGACCTGTACCGCCAGGTACTCACGGATCGCGAGGCGCGGCTGCCGGAGACGGATCCTATGCTCGCCAACGCCCACTCCAGCCTCGCCTTCGGTCTCTGGATGGCGGACGACTATCCACGCGCCGAGAGCCTCGCCGCTCGGGCGGTCGCCCTTCATCGCGGGGCGTCTCCGCCGGACTCGGTCGGGTTCGCCAACGCGCTGAAGGTCTACGGCGACGCCCTCGAGACGACCCAGAAGAACGACGCGGCGGAGGCCATTTTTGTCGAGATGCTGGCCGTCCGGAGAGTGGTGTACGGACCGGAGCACCCGTCCGTCCCCATCGGCCTCAACAGCTTCGCTGGATTCCTGCGCAATCTAGAGCGGTACGACG
>NZ_JBARYR010000150.1:0-3939 GCF_049648075.1 Rubrivirga sp.
CGTTCGCTGCGCGGACACCTTCGGCGGTGGCGCCCTCGAGGACGAGGTCCGGCGTCTCCAAGACGGGCGCGTCGTGGGCCTGGATGCGCTCGAGCCAGCGCGGGGTCACATCGCGGTCCAAGGCGGCGAACAAGGCGAACGTCTCTTTGGCGGTCCGGTCGTTCGGCATCGGCGCCTGCTCCGTCGCCCAGGTGGGGAGGTTCGCGAGCAGCGGCGCCAGCGCGGAGGATTCGTCCTCGAGCCAGCCGAGCTGGTCGAGCAACGCCTCACGACGGGCGGCCAGCGTGGCGGCGTCGCGTCGGGGCTGAGCGTAGGCGTCGAGGTCGGGCATGGAACGTGGGTATTGGGGATTGGGGTCTAGGGGTAGGGGACGGACCCTAATCCCTAAACCCCAACACCTAATCCCTAGGCTTCGACGTCTTCGGCGATCGGCTCTTGGGGGTTCGGGTTCTGGGCCTCCGCGACGGCGTCCTCGACGCGGGCGACGTAGTCCAGGCGGTTGCGCAGGGTGTGGACGTTGTTCTCCTCCTTGTGCTTCCAGTCGCCCTCGGGCTGGCCGTTGCGGCGGCGGTCGAGGAAGTTCAGACGGTCGACCAAGCGCTCCTTGGGGACCAGCAGCTTGTCGATTCCGAAATGGGCCTCCTCGCGGTTCTGGAACGTCAGGTCGTACTCCTTCGACATCACGATGGCCTCCTCGGGGCAGACCTCCTCGCAGAACCCGCAGTAGATGCAGCGGAGCATGTTGATCTCGAACCACTCCGGCTCGCGCTCCTTGATGTCGTCCGTGACCTCGTGGGCCTGCATCGAGATCGCGAGCGGCGGGCACGATCGCGCACACAGCCCGCAGGCGACGCATCGAGGGCGGCCCTGCTCCTCCACCAACACGGGACGGCCGCGGTACGAGTCCGGTGGGTACCACTGCTCCTCGGGATACTCAAACGCGTAGCTCTCGAGCGACATCTTCGAGGCCGAGTAGCCGAGACCCTTGAAGATCTCCGGCAGGTAGAGCCGCTCCCAGAAGTTGAGCTTCCGCTCGTCGGGCGTGGCGTTGTTGACGGGCGTTCCGGGCATGACTGCGTCGAGGGCGGGACCCGGAAGCTACGCCGTCTAGGGCGCGCGGTTCGTCGGGGACGGCCCGTTCTCCGCCGCTTCAAGGCCGAGGCTCGCCCGCGACGGAACGAGCCCCGTCCTCGAGGGCGACACGACCTCGAAGCGCTCCGTCGGGCTGCTCGCCACGCCGACGACCGTTCCGCCGACCACGCCGTAGAACGCGCCGATCATGGCCCCACCGACGCCCCACGACACGCCGGCGCGCACCCGCTCCCCTGTCGTGGGCGGCTCGCTGCCGCAGAAGATGAAGCACCCTCCAGACTCGACGCCGGCGGCCGCGAACAGGAGCCCGCTCGCGATGGCACCGGCCACGATTCCGCGACGGACGACGCGGCTCACCGAGCGCCCGCCGTCGCGACGCTCGACCTCGAGGACGGCCGACGTCGGGATCGAGACCAGGCTCTGCGTCGCGGGGTCGATCCAGGTCGTCGTGTCGGCCTCCAAGCGGAGCGCGGTCGCGTCGTAGGCCGTGCCGTCCTCGAGGACGACGGTCGTCGGGCGCGACGCGAACAGGTCGTTGGCCCAGGCGAGCCGGTCGGGCTCGGCGGCGGGGTCGATGGCGTGCGTCGTGGCGGCGCAGCCGGAGAGAGCGAGCGCGGCGAGCGCGAGGAGTCGGATCGTCATAGCACCAAGGTCCGGCGCGTCCTCGAGGACGCCATGATGCAGACGGACTACTCGTAGACAGGTGTGCGGGCCGTCGTCGAGGACGGCGCGACCTCGAAGCGCTCGGTCTTGGGGCTGAACCACCCCGTCACGATTCCTCCCGTTGCGCCCCCGATGGCTCCGACGACGGCGCCCGACACGCCGACCACGGCGCCGAACGTGAGCCGCGCGATGGCCGACGGAGGTCCGCAGGAGAACGAGAGACACCCGTCCGACTGGTACCCGGCCACCGCTCCGGCCGCCCCACCGACGGATGCGCCCGTGACGGCACCTCGCACCACGATCCGGTTCCCCGCCCGGCCGGCGTCGCGACGCTCGACCTCGAGGACGGACGAGGTCGGGACGGAGACCAAGTCCTGCGTCGCCGGGTCGATCCACGTCGTCGTATCGGCCTCCAAGCGGAGCGCCGTCGCGTCGTGGCGCGTCCGGTCCTCGAGGACGACGGTGGTGGGCCTCGACGCGAAGAGCGCGTTCGCCCAGGCCAGGCGGTCGCCCTCGAGGGCGGGATCGACGGAGTGGGAGGCGGCGGCGCAGCCGGAGAGGGCAAGGAGCGCAAGGAGGCGAGGGGTCATACCGCCAAGGTCCCGCGCGTCCTCGAAGACGCCATGGTGCGGACGGACTACTCGGAGCCCGAGCGGCTCGTCCTCGAGGACGAGTTGCTGGGCAAGGGGATGAGTGGACGGGGCAGCCGGCCCAGTCCGAACGTCAGACGGGCGCCCGCGATGGGGGTCTGCGTGTTGACGTTGGCGAACGCCTCGAGGCCGAGCGCGACCTCCTGAACGACGGCGAGGTGGACGGCCGCGCTCACGTGAGCGCCGAGCCCCGGGCCTTCGGTCCGGTCCAGAGGACTCTGGGGGCTGTCGTTGCGGTACGTCGAGCGCACCACGTACGCGAGCGTCGGCCCCGCACTCAAGGTTAGGAGCGCCGGGCCGGTCTGGTGCGCCAGCCCGAACGCGAGGTGGCCTTCCGTGACCTCGTCACCGCCAAAGATGATGCAGCAGCTTTGGTGCGACACGCCGCCGCGGACGTAGAGCCCCTTTACGTCCGCGTGGTAGTCCGCCGCCAGGCTGACGAACGAGTCGTTGAAGCTGGGACCGCCTGGCGTTCCGGTGCTCGTTCCGAAACCGACGGTGGCGAACTCGAATCGCTTTTCGGTCTGCGCCGTGGCGACCGTGGACGCTAGGAGGACGATGAGAAGAGAGAGACGCGTCATCGAGGTCGGAGAGGAGGTCCCCAACGTCCGACGCGTCCTCGAGGGCGCCCTGATCCGTTTGCACTACTCGTCCTCGAGGCCGGATTACCCCGTCCGCACCAAGCCGTTCTCCCAGGCCCACGCGACGGCCTCCCGCGCCGAACCGACGTCGAGCTTGGAGTAGACCGCCGCCAGGTGGTTGCGGACGGTGTTCTCGGCGATCCGAAGCCGCTCCCCGATCGTCCCGTTGTCGAGCCCCCGCGCCATCAGGACCAGGACCTCGTGCTCCCGGCCGGTCAGCGGCGACAGCGTCTCGGGCTTGCGCGGGATGGGCACGAACCACCGGCCCTCGCCACGGTCAACGGCCAAGACGGCCTCGCGGACGGCCGTCGGGTGTTGGTCCTTGGTGATGTAGCCTGCGGCGCCGGCCTCCAAGAGCCCGTGGATGTAGGCGGAGTCGTTGTAGGCCGAGAGCGCCAGGATGCGCGGGGCCTCGGGGTCCTCCCGCAACTCGGCCGCGACCTCGGGGCCGGAGAGCTCGGGCATGTTCATGTCGAGCAAGAGAACGGCGGGCCGGAGCCGGCGGACCAGCTTGAGCGCCTCGACGCCGTCGGCGGCCTCGCCCACGACATCGACGTGGCCTCCTTTCTCGAGGGCCTCGCGGATGCCGGCACGGAACACGGGATGGTCGTCGGCGACGACGACGGTGACGGGGGTGGGCATGGTTGGTTTTCTATGGACGATTTCCGATCGGGTGACCGCCGCGACCTCGAGGCCGGGCCTACGCCTCAGACGCCGTTCGTGCTCTCGTCCTCGAGGGCGAGCGGCTCCGCACCTCGTCCTCGGCCCTCGGCCTCCTCGAGCCGTGCGAGACGGTGAGCCGATACGGGCGCTTCGAGGGCGAGACGCGTGCCGCCGAGCCCGCTCCGCCCGATGACGACGGAGCCGCGGAGCAGGTCGGCGCGCTCTTGGAT
>NZ_JBARYR010000151.1:0-4597 GCF_049648075.1 Rubrivirga sp.
CGACCCCCAACTCCCAATCCCCGAGTAGTGGCCCTCGACCCCGCGTCCCTCATCCGGCTCGCGCTCGTGGTCGCACGGGTGGGCGGCGTGATGGTGGCCGCGCCGCTGTTCGGGCAGAAGAGCATCCCGGTCCAGGCCAAGATCCTGCTCTCCGTCCTGCTCTCCGTCATCCTGGCCGGGTTCGCCGGCGACGACCTCCCGGCCCACGCCGATCACCCAGTCGGGTTCATCCTGGCCGTCTCGGTCGAGGCACTGACCGGTCTCCTGATCGGCTACGCGGTCCGGTTCGTGTTCTGGGCCGTCGAGTTCGCGGGCGAGATGATCGGGTTCCAGACCAGCCTGTCGATGGCCCAGGCGTTCGACCCGATGACGAACGCGGCCTCGAACCCGTTCGGCAAGGTGCTCTCGTGGTCGTTCATGCTGCTGTTCGTCCTGCTCGACGGGCCGCAAGAGATCGTGGTCTCTCTCGCCACGTCGTTCGTCGCCGTCCCACTCGGCGGCGCGGAGCTCGCCGCGAGCGGTCCCGTCCTGCTGTCGTGGACGGGCGGCTTCTTCTCGACCGCCGTCCGGCTCGCGATGCCGTTCCTGGTCGCCCTCTTCCTGGTCGACGTCGGGCTGGGCGTGTTCGCCCGCGTCGTGCCCCAGGCCGACCTGTTCTCGATCAGTTTGCCGCTCAAGCTGCTGGCGGGCATCGCGATCTCGATCGCGTTCGTGGCCTCGTTCTGGCCGCTCGTCCCGGGCCTGATCGACGGCGCGTTCGCCGGCCTCGACGAGCTGTTCGTCGCGATCTCACCCTAGGGCCGGGCCCCGTTGGAGGGCGGCGTCCTCGAGGTCGAGAGCCCGTTTCCGTCCTCGTGGCCGACGATCAGAACCTGCTTCCTCCGTCACGCGCGCTCTTCCGCTGAGGAGGACGCGTTTTCCGGCTGACGTTGGGCGCACGTGCCGGACGGCCCTCGAGGGCGAGTTCGCGCCGATGGCACGCGCCGTGCAAGACAGCGTTCGATGTCCGACGCCCCCGACCGCAGCGAGAAGCAGTTTGACCCGACGCCCCGGCGCCTGCAGAAGGCGCTCGAGGACGGGAACGTCTTCCGGTCGCGCGAGCTCGCGTCCGTCGGCCTGCTCGCCACGTCGGCCGCCATCATCGGGTTCGGGGTGAGCGGTGCGCTCGGCCGTCTCCAGACGATGATGTCGCGGCTTTATACCGAGGCCCCGGACACGATCTTGACCGTCCAGTCCGTGCCGGACCTCCTGACGGGCGTCGGCCTCGACGCGTTCGTCGTCGTCGGTCCGCTGTTCGCCGCGCTCATGGTGATGGCCCTGGCGGCAAACATCGCCCAGAGCGGGTGGACGTTCTCGCCCAAGCCCCTCGAGCCCAAGGGGAGCAAGATCTCGCCGATCGCGGGCGCCAAGCGGCTGTTCTCGTCGAAGGGCCTGTTCGAGCTGGGCAAGGCGATGTCCAAGATGGTGATCGTCGGCCCAATCGTATTCCTGATGATGCGGTCGTGGATGCCCGAGATCCTGGTCCTGCACACGGTCCCCCTCGACGTCGCCTTCGGCGCGGCCGGCGGCTGGATCCTGACGTTGCTGACCCAGATGCTGCTGGCGCTTCTCGTTGTGTCCGGCGCGGACTACGCGTTCGGCAAGTGGAAGCACACCGAGGACCTCAAGATGACCTTCCAGGAGGTCAAGGACGAGAACAAGGACTCCGAAGGCGACCCGCAACTCAAGGGCAAGCGCCGAGCGATCGCTCGCGAGCGCGCCCTCGGCCCCCGCCTGTCCGACGCCGTCTTGAAGGCCGACGTCGTGGTCACCAACCCGACCCACTACGCCGTCGCCCTGGCCTACGACGACGAGAGCCCGGCCCCGCGTGTGCTGGTCAAGGGCATGCGCAAACGCGCGCTCCGCATCAAAGAGCTCGCCGCCGAGCACGACGTCCCGACCGTCGAGAACGTGCCGCTCGCGCGCGCGCTCCACGCGACCGTCGACGAGGGCGCCGTCATCGACGAGTCGCTGTACCAGGCCGTCGCCGCCGTTCTGGCCGAGGTCTACCGCCGCCGCAACGGCCGACGCCGATGATGCGCTCGTCCTCGATGCCGACGGCCACGTCTCCGACCTCGAGGTCGGAGAGCCGACACGGCACGCCGTGGCTCCGCGTAGCCCTCGGTATCGCGCCCTCGAGAGCGACGACGCCCAGTCCCTCCTCGAGGACGCCTACAGAGTCCCCTCTCCCTCGGGGAGAGGGACAAGGTGAGGGGACACAGTCCCGGTTCGCCCTCGAGGCCGAATGCCAACGACACGTCTTCGAGGTCGCAAGTCGTTGGCTGCGCCGGCCTGTCGGCTCTCGAGGTCGTGCGCGGCACCGTATGGATTGGCTTCGCGGGGAGGACTCATGGGGGTGGGCCGTCTGTTTCGAAGACCCGTTCTCGAACGACCCGTCCTCGAGGGCGAACTAACCGATGTCCGCTCCCACCGTCCGTCCGTCCTCGCTCCGCCTCAACGGCGAGGTCATGGCCGCGACCGGGCTCGTCCTGGTCCTGTTCGTCATGGTCATCCCGCTGCCGGGGATGCTGCTGGACCTGCTGCTCGCGACCAACATCGCGATCTCGCTCGCGATCCTGCTGACCGCGTTCTACGCCGAGCGCCCGCTCGATTTCGGCATCTTCCCGGGTCTGCTGTTGGTCACGACGCTGTTTCGACTGTCGCTCAACGTGGCCTCGACGCGTCTGATTCTGGGCGAGGCCAAGGCCGGGGCGCTCATCGAGGCCTTCGGGCAGTTCGTGGTGTCCGGCAACTACGTGGTCGGGGCGATCGTCTTCTTGGTCCTGGTCTTGATCAACTTCGTGGTCATCACGAAGGGCTCGGGCCGCATCGCCGAGGTCGGCGCGCGGTTCACGTTGGATGCGCTCCCGGGCAAGCAGATGGCGATTGATGCCGACCTGAGCTCTGGTCTCATCGACGAGGATGAGGCTCGTCGCCGTCGTTCCGAGGTGTCTCGCGAGGCCGACTTCTACGGCGCCATGGACGGCGCCAGCAAGTTCGTCCGCGGCGACGCGATGGCGGGCTTGGTCATCACAGCGATCAACATCGTCGGCGGGCTCATCATCGGCGTGGCGCAGTACGGGATGAGCCCGGGCGAGGCGGCCCAGACGTTCACGCTCCTGTCGATCGGTGACGGGTTGGTGAGCCAGATCCCGGCGCTCCTGATCTCGACGGCCGCCGGCCTGATCGTGTCGCGTGCGAGCGGCGAAGGCAACCTGTCGAACGAGACGAAAGACCAGCTTCTCGGGCGGCCACAGGCACTTGCCGTGACCGGCGTGTTCATGGCCATCTTGGGTGTCCTGCCCGGCTTGCCGCTCGTCCCGTTCTGGGCCTTGGCCGGCGGACTCGGCTTCTTGGCCGTCAAACGCGAGGGGGTCCTGGCCGACGCTGCTCTCGCCCCACCGGAGGCGCCACCCCAAGCCGCGCTAGACCCCGAGCCCGCCGACCTGCTATTGGTGGACGAGCTCGAGCTCGAGATCGGCTTCGGCCTGATCCCCGTCGTGGACCCAAACCAGGGCGGGGACCTGCTCGACCGCGTCTCGATGTTGCGGCGCCAACTCGCGACCGAGATGGGCGTCGTCGTCCCGCCGGTCCGTATCCGCGACAACGCCGAGCTGGGCTCGAACCACTACGTGGTCAAGTTGCGCGGCAACGAGGTCGCGAGGGGAGAGGCGCTCCCCGGCTACCACCTGGCGCTCCTGCTCGACGGCACCGACGAGGCGCCTCCGGGCATCCGCACCACCGACCCGACGTTCGGCCTCGATGCCGTCTGGGTTGCCGAGCGGTCCGTGGGAGAAGCCGAGCGGCTCGGGCTCGCGACCATCGAGGCCCCGGCGGTCATCGCGACGCACCTGCTCGAGACGCTGCGCAAGCACTCGTTCTCGCTCTTGACACGGCAGGGGACACGCGAGCTGCTCGACAAAGTCCAGGAGTCGGCCCCGGCGTTGGTGAGCGAGTTGGTCCCCGACCAGCTCAGTGTGGGTCAGGTCCAGCGCGTGCTCAAAAAGTTGCTCCAGGAGCGCGTCCCGATCCGCGACTTGGTGCTCATCCTCGAGTCGCTCGCCGACCGCGCACCCTCGACCAAGAACACCGACGTTCTGACCGAATTCGCCCGCGCCGCGCTCGCGCCGACCTTGACGCGGCACTTTTCGGGACCGGACGGACGAGTCCACGCCGTCGTCCTCGACGCGGCGCTGGAACAGCACTTGCTGAGGAAAGCAGAGAGCGGCGAGCTCAACCCCACGACGCTGGGGCTCGAGCCCGACCGGGCCGTCCGGCTTCAGGCCGAGGCCGAGTCCGCGCTCTCGCCGCTCATCGCCGCCGGCCACCCGCCGGTCGTCCTGACCTCTCCCGTGCTCCGAGCCACCTTGTTCGCCTTCCTCGACCCCGTCCTCGCCGACGTCGCCGTGCTGTCCTACCAGGACCTGGTGCCCGACGCCCCGGTCGACGTGGAGGGCCAGATCGCGCTCCCGTAGCACCGTTTCCCGGTTTCCATGACGCTCAAGACCCTCACCGGCCCCACCATCCGCGCCGCCCTCGAGGACGCGCGCCGGCTGTT
>NZ_JBARYR010000152.1:0-10560 GCF_049648075.1 Rubrivirga sp.
GGGCCGCCCGTGCCAAGTCCCGCGCGGACCGCGTCGAGAGCGACGCCTACGGCAGCGCCTGGGCCACGCGCGACGGCAGCGGCCAGACGGTCCTGCTCGAGGCCCACGCCGACGAGATCGGGTTCGCCGTCAAGTACGTCACCGACGACGGCTTTTTGCGCGTCGACCGGATCGGCGGGAGCGACCAGGCGATCGCTCGTGCGCGGCGGCTGATGATCTTGGGCTCCGACGGCCCCGTCCCCGGCATCCTGGGCAACACGGCCATCCACCTGCGCGACCGCAAGGACGACGAGAAAGCCCCCAAGGTCGAGGACTTGTTCGTCGACGTCGGCGCGAAGGACAAGGACGGCGTGGCAGAGTTGGGCATCCGCGTCGGGCACCCGGCCGTCTACGCCGACGGCGTCGAGATGCTGAACGACACGCGCGTCGTCGGGCGGGCGCTCGACAACCGATTGGGTGGGTTCGTGCTCACGCAAGTGCTGGGCGACCTCGAGGGCGACGCGGCCTCGGCGACGGTCGTGGCGCTCAACGCGGTCCAGGAGGAGATCGGCGGCAACGGCGCCAAGATGGCGGCCTACCAGATCGACCCGGACGTGGCGGTCGTCCTCGATGTGACGCACGCGACCGACTCGCCCGGCATCGAGAAGGCCAAGCACGGCGAGGTGGTCCTGGGCGGAGGGCCGAGCGTGACCCACGGGACCGTCAACCACCCGGCCGTGGTCGCGCGGCTCATCGAGGTCGCGGAGGCCGAGGGCATCCCGCTCCAGCACGAGTCCTCGAGCCGCTACTCCGGGACCGACACCGACGTCATCTTTACGACCAAGCGCGGCATCCCATCAGCCTTGGTCTCGATCCCGATGCGCTACATGCATTCGACCGTCGAGACCGTCGACTTGGAGGACGTCGAGCACACGGTCCGGCTCCTGGCCGCGTTCGCGCGCTCGGTCACCGCCGACGACTCGTTCCGCACCGTCATCCTCTAACCTCGGCCTCGAGGCCGAGACCCGCCCTCGAGGCTGAGATCTGTCCTCGAGGCCGCTGATCGCCATGCCCGAAACCTCTTCCGAGATCACTCCCCGTTGCCTCAAGTGTGACTCCGACGCGATGGTGCCGGGCGTCCGCCTGATCGACCGGGGCGAGAGCAACGCGCGGTACCCTGCCAAGGTCGGACTCGTAACCAACCCGGACGCGATCCTGTTCAAAGGCGAGGTCCGCGTCGAGACGGAAGCGTTGGTGTGCGGCGACTGCGGGTTCGTCGAGGTCTACGCGACCGAGCCGTACAAAATCTGGGACGCCCACATCGACCGACTGAGCCGCGACCTCGACTGATGCCGGAGACCGACCCGTCCATTACGCCTCCGTGCGTCGCCTGCGGCTCCGACGCCGTGATCGAGGGCGCTGCGCCCTCATACGGCGGGTCGGCCTCGCTCAAGATTACTGTCTACACCCGGCCCAAGTCCGCACTGCGGGACTCTTTGGTCGGTCGGAAGAGCGTGGCGTCCGACGGCTCCGCCCGCGTGTGCGGCGACTGCGGCTACGTGATGGTCTACGCCGACGACCCCCGGACGCTGTGGGACGGATACATCGACCAACTCGCCAACGACCTCGAAGACTGATGCCTGAGACCGACCCCTCGATCACGCCCGTTTGTCCACGCTGCGGCTCGGACGCCATGATCCCGGACGCCTTCGTCACGGCCGAGGGCTACGGCGGCGTCACCCTCAACGTCGGCCTGTTCGTGAACCCGAAGGCGATGATGATGAAGCGTCCGGTCCAGTCGAAGCTGTCGGTCTCGGTATGCGGCGACTGCGGCCACGTCGAGGCCGAGGTGGTCGAGCCCCGCAAACTCTGGGACGCCTACATCGAACGGCTGTCGCGCGAGATGGACCGGTAGCGTCCTCGAGGTCGCTTACTCGCGGCTGCCCGCGTCCTCGAGGTCGAACACCGCCCACGAGCCCGACACGAACAGCGGCCGTCCTCGAGGCGGCGTCGGTGCAGCCTCGAGGTCGATGAGCGCGTGGTCGGCGTCGAAATAGTCAGCGAGCGCGTCCCAGTCGCTCGTCGCGTGGTAGGCCGGGTCGAGCGCCTCGCGCCACGCCATCACACCTTGGCGGCGCGCATCGAGGTCGGGGAGGGGGGCCGGCGCGACGACTCGGAGGCGCGCGAGCCACCGGTGCATCGCGTCGTCGCGGAACGTCGTCGGCTTGAAGTTGACGGCGACCGAGCGGAGCGCGTGGCTCCGAAAGGTTGTCGTGCCGGGGGGGACTAGGAAGAGCGCGTCGCGCGGCGTGTTCTCCGCGATCCACGCCTCGGCGCGGTAGACGTCGGTCGCCCGATGCTGAGCCGGGTACCACATCTCGTGCGGGCGCCCGACCTCGAGGGCGGCGAGACCGAGCGTCAGGCCGAGCGCCGTGACGGCGAGCCCGCCCGTGACCATCCTCGAGGCCTGCGCGTCCTCGAGGACGCGGCGCCACCGAGCGGGGACGAGCGCGACGGCGGCGGCGGACGCCCAGGCCAGCAGGAATAGCTTGGCGACGAGGGTCAGCCGGAAAAACTGCATCTTGGCGACCGTCAGGCTCTGGAAGCCCTCGGTCCCGATCACGTAGAGCCCGACCAGCACCGCGATTACTGCCACCGTCCGCGTTGCGAAGCGATCGGCCCGGCCGTGCCGACGGTGCGGCTCAGGGACGCGCCCTCGAGGTCGGCGGCGCAGCACGGCCAGACCTGCGAGACCGATCGCCACGACGACCCCGAACCGTGCGAGTGCGACAGGCGACTGCGCGAACAGCAGGTAGTGGTGCGCTTGGCGAAGCTGCGCCGTCACGAAAAAGGTCGGCAGGCCGTCGGCGGGCGGAGCGGTGCCGGATTGGGTGAGGAGCGTCGGGATCCAGATTGGCGAGCCGCCGGCGACGGCGAGGGCGCCGAACCCGACGGCCCGGCCGAGCGCCTGTCGCGGCTCGCCATCTGCCATCCGCCAGAGCCCGACGAGGCCGAGCAAGAGTCCGACCTGGAGACCGATCAGCGGCTGGATCCACATCGTGACGCCCAACAGCATTGCCGACCGCCACACGCGGTCTCGCGCGAACGCCTCGAGGGCGAGCAGACACGGGATCCAGGCGAGCGACTCGGGGACCAGCGTCCTCGAGATCAGGGCGTTGCCGCCTGGCACCCAGTGGACCGTCGCGAGGGTCGCCAGGACGGCGAGCGTCGCCGCGACGCGGTTCTCGACGACGGCATGGGCGAGGCGCCACGCCGCCCAACTCACGCCGAGCCACGAGACGACCGTCCACCCAAACACGGCAACCGGCGCTGGAACGACGAGGCACGTCAGCCGGAGCAGGCCGAGCCAGACGAACCGGACGCTGAACGCGTCGTCCTCGGCGAGCAGGTACGGGTCGGTCGGAAACAGCGACGGGTCGAGCGCGCGCAAGAGCTGCGGCAGCAGTTCCTCGTGGTCCCCGATCCCATACCCGTAGCCGATCCGCAGGTAGCACGCGACGCCCAGCAGCACGACGATGGCGAGCGACGGGTTCGTCCTCGATCTGTCCGTCCTCGAGGTCGCCTGTCCGTCCTCGAGGTCGCTCACTCCGATCCGCCGACCGTCGCGGCGAGTCGAGGACGGCGGGCGCCGCCCAGCCGGCCCAGCCGGAACAGCGCCATGTCGCGCAGGATGCCGGCCACCGATGCCGCACCGGCCATCTTGGAGACGCCGTGCTCACGAGGCGTAAACTCGACGCCGACGCGCTCGATCTTGGCGCCGGCCCGGTACGCCCGCGCGATCAACTCGACGTCCGCAAAGCCCCCGTCGCTCTGGAGCCGGGCGGCCTCGAAGGTCTCGCGCCGCATCAGCTTGAGCGCGAACCCGACGTCGTCGAGGGGCACCCCCAAGAGCGCGCGAACGAGTCGGTTGTAGGTGCCCGAGTAGATCCGGCGCCGCAGCGAGTAGCGCTCGCGGTTGGTGCGGAAACCGGCGACTAGGTCGGCGTCGGTCTCGACGAGGCGGTGGTAGGCCCGCACCAACGCCTCCATGTCGAACGGCCGGTCGGCGTCCGTGAACCCGACGACGGGCGCCCTCGAGGCCGCGACCCCCGTCCGCAGCGCGGCGCCCTTGCCCCGGTTCTCGGGGTGGACCTCGACCTTGACGCGGTCCGATGCCAGCGACCGCGCGAGGGCATCGGTCCCGTCCGTGGAGCCGTCGTCGACGACCACGATCTCCCAGTCGCCCACGGTCTCGAGGGCGGCGCTGGCCTCGGCGATGGCGGCCTCGAGGCTCTCGACCTCGTTGTAGGCGGGGATCACGATCGAGACGAGCGGCATGGCCCGAAGATGCGCACGGTGCGTCCGGCTCATCACGAGGAACGGAGAAAGAGGGCCGACCTCGAGGTCGAGCGGCGCGGCGGGATCCTCCGCCGTCGACCGTAGAACGGCGAGACGTCCTCGAGGTCGCCAGGCACCTCTCTCGCGAATCCGCGTCTAACGGACGACCCACTACGCATTACCTATGGACCACCTCGACGTGCTCATCGTGGGCGCCGGCATCTCGGGGATCGGTGCGGCCTGCTACCTCGAGCGGGAGCGGCCCGGCACGTCGTACGCCTTGCTCGAGGCCCGAGGCGCGAGCGGCGGCACGTGGGACCTGTTCCAATACCCCGGCATCCGGTCCGACTCCGACCTCCACACCTTCGGCTACGAGTTCCGCCCCTGGACGGCCGACGAGTCCATCGCCGGCGCGGCCGACATCCTGGACTACCTCCGCCAGACCGCCTCCGAGTACGGCGTCGACAGCCACGTCCGGTACCACCACAAAGTGGTCCGCGCATCGTGGTCGACGCCCGAGGCGCGCTGGGTCGTCGAGGTCGAGCGGTCCGACACGGGCGACCGCGACCGCATCTCGTGCAGGTGGCTGTTCTGCGCGAGCGGGTACTACCGGTACGACCAGGGCTACACGCCCCACTTCCAGGGCGTCGACGACTTCCGAGGTGCGGTCGTCCACCCGCAGCACTGGCCCGACGACCTCGAGGTCGCTGGGCGGCGCGTCGTCGTGATCGGGAGCGGAGCGACGGCCGTCACGCTCGTCCCCGCCCTCGCCGACGACGCCGAGCACGTGACCATGCTCCAGCGGACGCCGTCGTACGTGCTGCCCATCCCGTCCGTCGACCCGCTGACCCGTGTCGCGCGGCGACTGCTCTCGCCCGACAAGGCTCACGCCCTCATGCGGCGCAAACACATCCTCCAACAACGATTGGTGTGGCGGTTCTGCCAGCGGTTTCCGGGCGCGGCGCGGCGGTTCATTCGCTGGGTCAACACCCGGGAGCTTCCCGACGGCTACCCCGTCGACGAACACTTCAACCCGCCGTACGACCCGTGGGACCAGCGCCTGTGTTTGGTTCCCGATGCCGACCTGTTCCAGGCGATCAGCCGTGGCGACGCCTCGGTCGTGACCGACCACGTCGAGACGTTTACCGAGGACGGTATCCGCCTCCGGTCCGGCCGCGTCCTCGAGGCCGACGTCGTCGTGACGGCGACGGGCCTGAACCTGCTGCCGTTCGGAGGCATCGACCTCGAGGTCGACGGCGAGCCCGTCCGGCTCCCCGACCGCGTCGTGTTCAAGGGGCTCATGCTGAGCGGCGTCCCCAACTTCTGCGTCGCCATCGGGTACACGAGCGCGTCGTGGACGCTCAAGGTCGGGCTGCTGTGCGAGCACTGGTGCCGCCTGCTCGACTACATGGACGCCGAGGGCTACGACGTGTGTCGCCCCGAGGTCTCGGACCCCGACATGCCGACCCGCCCGCTCTTGGACTTCGCCGCCGGCTACGTCCAGCGCTCGATCGACGAGCTCCCCCGGCAGGGCGATCGCTTTCCCTGGCTCATGCCCGTCAACTACCACACCGACGCCAAGGTGCTCCGCACCGGCCGCGTCGACGACGAACACCTCCACTTTGCAGCCGCCCTCGAGGTCGAGTCCGCATGAGCACACTCAGGGACAAGGTCGCCGTCGTTACCGGAGCCGGGTCCGGGATCGGCCGCGCGCTCTCGCTCGGGCTCGCCCGGCGCGGCGCCCGTCTCGCGATCTCGGACGTCGACGAGGACACGCTCGCTGAGACCGGCGAGATGACGCGCGGGGCCGGCGCGACCGTCCACTTGGCGCCGCTCGACGTGAGCGACCGGGCCTCGGTTGCAGGCTACGCCCGTTCCGTCGCGGACCACTACGGGGTCGTGCACCACCTCTACAACAACGCCGGCATCGCTGGCGATGCCCGGCCCCTCATCGAGACGGACTACGAAATCTTTGAGCGCGTCCTGAGCGTCAACCTGTGGGGCGTGATCTACGGCTCGCGAGAGTTCTTGCCGCACCTGATCGCGTCGGGCGACGGGCACCTCGTCAACATCAGCAGCCTGAACGGCTTCATGGGCCAGGCCAACATGTCGGCGTACTGCACGTCCAAGTTCGGCGTCCGAGGGTTTACCGAGGCGTTGCGTGCCGAGATGCGTGCGGCGAGGCACCCCGTCCGAGTGACCGTGGTCCACCCGGGAGGCGTCAAGACGAACATCTCGAGCGCGGCCCTGGCAGCCGCTGGGGATCTCACGCTTGACGAGCGAGCACGGGCCGAGCGGCGGACCCAGGTCTACAACGAAAAGTTGTTCCGCACGACGGCCGAGCAGGCGGCGAAGGTCGTCCTCGACGGGGTCGAAAAGGGCCGCGAGCGGATCTTGGTCGGCCCCGACGCCAAAGCTGTGGATCTGGGCGTCCGCCTAGTCCCGGCGGCCTACTCTCGATTTGTGGCCTGGTGGGAGCGTCGGATGTTCGGAGACCCGCAGTGACGGCTCTCTGAGCGCTGGGCGAGGGAATGGTGTGCGTCGCCATCCCCGTTCCGGCCGCTCTGTGAGCGTTCGTGCGGCCGGGGGCCGACGGTGCGAGCGTCGAGGCGTTCGTGGCCAGGCACTCGGGCCAGTTCACGATGCAGAGCAACCTGCGGGTCCTGACTGCGCCGCTGCCGCTCGTTCGAGACCCGGTCGCTAGAGTCCCACATGGCGAGTGCTCCGGCTGGTGTTGCTCCACGAGATCACGACGTGGTCTCGGTGCCGGACTCCCACCCAGAATGAGCCTCTCTGTGGACGAACATCGGGCTCCACTACGTCTCGTCTGTACTCGCGCTAGGCGAGTGGGTGCTGCGTAGGCTATGGGGCCGTGAGGACGGATTGGCGTTCGTTCCAGCCCTGCTGTGGACAGCGCGGACGCTCAGCTACGGGGCAACGACTGGCGGGTACCCTGTAATTTCCCAGACGTTGGTGTGGTCGGATATCCATTCGCCTTCCGTAACGTGCCCTATGTCATCGTGGGCGCTGTCGTGCTACTGATCGTACACCGTGCTCTTGACCGGCGTCTCTCGTCTCGATAGGCCGTCATCGAGATCGGCACGTGTGAAATGGCGGTCGTTCGCCGGTCTTATTCCTCTCGAGCTTAACAGGCGTTCGGCTCGGTCGATACGGGAGGTGCACTCGATCTCACAGCCGTGTCCCTCCCTGACCTCCCGCCCGATTACGCCGGCCTCGGCTTCGCCGACCCGACCCTCGATTTCGTGCGGATCACGACGGCCGAGGACGACACTGGCCGGGCCATGGTCGACGGCGTGGTGGTCATCCCCGGCCTGCCCGTCTGCCGCGTCCGCATGAAGACGGACGCGGACCGGATCGCACGCTATGGACCCGGTCGTGCTGCTCTCTTGGACTACGTCCGCGCGGCGCTCTACGAGGACGTCATGGTCGAGCTACCCTGGAACTGAGGTGGAGGAGTCCCTGCGCGAGACGCGTAGCTCCGAGGCCGGGCTGTGGTGGCCTCGTCCTCGAGGCTAAGCCCGTAAATAGAGGAAGGGAGCGGTGAGTTCTGGGGCGCCCCGAACTGTCTCCGGCACACAGCCCACCGTCCTCGAGGTCGCAGATCCGCCTCGTGCTCCAGCTACTCGCCCTCGAGGCCGCCGCCGGTACCCTTGAGTGCGGCCCGGAGCGCGACGCCGCCGTTCGGGTCGAAGTCGAGCGTGCGGATCGGGAACGGGATCGTGACGCCGTTCTGGTCGAAGGCGTCCTTGACGGCCATGATGGCCTGGGACTGAGCGTCGAGGAAGTCCGTCTGCGCCCGGAAGTCGATCCAGAAGCGGACCGTGAAGTTGACCGAGGAGTCGCCGAACTCCGTGTAGTAAAGTTGGACCGGCCGGTCCGTGTTGCGGACCTCGAGGCCGTCGACCGCGTCGAGGGCGACCTGCTGCGCGTGCCCCAGGTCATCGCCGTAGCCGACGCCGCATGCCAGGTCGACGCGGCGGCTCTTGAGACGGGAGTAGTTGACGATCGGGTCGCCGTAGACCTTGGCGTTCGGAAGGATGACGAGCTGCCCCTGGAACGTCTTGAGGAGCGTCGACCGCAACGTGATCTCCTCGACGGTCCCGGTGAACCCGCTCGTCTCGATGATCTCGCCGACCAGGAACGGGTTGCGGACCGCCATCAAGACGCCCGCGATAAAGTTGGCCGCGATGTCCTGGAACGCGAACCCTAAGGCCAGGCCGACGATGCCGGCGCCGGCGAGCAACGTCGTCACGACGCCGGTCAGGTTCAAGACGCCGAGCGCGATGAACGTGCCGGCCGCCAGGACGCCGATGTAGGCCAACGTCCCGAGCAGGTCCACGACGTTGCGGGCTTGGGGCGCCCGGTCCGTGACCTTGTGGAGCAACGCCTGCACGACACGACGCGCGACCCGTGCCAGGAACGCCGCCAGGATCACGATCAGGACCGCGACCACCAGGTTCGGTAGGTACAAGACGAACGTGTCAATCCACCCCTCGACCTTGCCTACCAAGCCCGTCGCAGCGTCAGAGACGTTGATGGGCTGGACGGCGGCGGTGTCTGCTGCTACGGCGAGACTGTCGGCTTGCATGGGCGTCGGGGGGAGACGCCCATAACCTACGGATCACTCGGCGCAATGCCGTTCGCGGTCCGTGCAGCGCGATCGAGGGCGGCGACGAACGCCTCGACGGGCTGGGCGCCGGACAGGGCGAACTGGTCCGCGAACAAGTAGAGCGGAACGCCCGAGATGCCGGCCCGCTGGGCGATCGTCTGGCTCTGGGAGACCTCGGCCTCGAAGCGATCGTCGCCGAGCATCTCGCGAGCGTCGGCGCCGGGGATGCCGGCGTGCTCCGCGATGGCGACCATGTCGAGGGCGTCGTTGAGGTCGCGGCCCTCGGCGAAGTAGCCCTCGAACAGAGCCTCGACGGTCTCCCACTCTCGGTCGTAAGCCCTCCCGAGCAGGACGAGGCGGTGCGCGTCGGTCGTGTTGGGAGCACCGGAGAGTTGAGCGAAGTCGAACGCGATCCCGGCCGCTTTGCCGGCCCGCGTGACGTGGCCGAACGCGGCGTCCATCTGCTCCCGGCTCCCGAACTTGGCCTCGAAGAACGCGTCGCGGGGCGTCCCCTCGCGCGGCAGGCCGGGCTGAAGCTGGAACGGCCGCCACCGGCGCTCCACGCCGAGGCCGGGACGGGCCTCGAGAGCGGCCTCGAGGTGGGCCTCCCCGATGTAGCACCACGGGCAGGCGATGTCGGCGAATACCTCGATGGTCATGGCTAGGGTAGAGATCGAAGGGGGTGGGACGAACGGCGCCGTGCGGGTTTCCCGTCCTCGAGGCCGAGCTACGCGCCCGTCACGTGCGGCGCTTGTCCGGCGTACTCGTCCGACGTCGCCAGCCGGAGCATGACCGCGGCCACGTCGGCGCGCGAGACGCTGTGACCGGGTCCCATCGAGAAGTAGCCGACCTTGACGTCGCCGGTCTGGGCGCCCTCGGTCAGGCGAGGGGCGCGGACGGCCGTCCACTCGAGGCCGGAGTCGCGGAACGCGTCGACGTGGCCCACGGAGTCGGTGAGCAGGTCTTTGGCGACCAGTCCCATGATGGTGCTCATCAGCTTGGGGCCGAACCCGCCGGGGTCCTTCGGATCCCCGACGCCCGCGCCGGTCTCGGTCACCACGCGCTGGACGCCGTGCCGCTTCATCGCGCTGATGACGTTCTGGGCCGCCCGTGTCATCATGCTCTTCGGCCCGCCCTTGGTCGGCCCCAACGTTAGGACGACGGCGTCGGCGCCCTCGAGGACGCTCGCGACGTGGGCCGCGTCGAGGACGTCGCCCTCGAGGACGGTCAGCCGGTCGTGGGACAGGCCACCCAGCTTGGACGGCGTGCGAACGGATGCCACGACGTCGTGGCCGGCTTGGAGGGCCTGGTCGAGAAAGGGGCGGCCGGTCCGGCCGGTGCCGCCGAAAAGTGCGATGCGCATGACAACAAAGGTGTAGGAAGGAAACCATCACGAGGCTCGGCGTACCCTGTTTCCGGTTGGTTTCCTGTCCGTAACCACTATGTCCGACATCTCTCCCCGCCACCGCGGCCCGTGCCCCGTCCACGCCGCCGCCGATGTCCTGAGCGGCAAGTGGGCCGTTCCCGTCGTCGGGCGCCTGGCCCAGGGCGAGGCCCGGTTCGGGCGCCTCCGGTCCCAGGTCACCGACGCCGCTGGCCAGCCGGTGTCCTCG
>NZ_JBARYR010000153.1:0-1680 GCF_049648075.1 Rubrivirga sp.
TCCGGGCGCGTCGAGCGCCTCGACGATGGTGGTGTCGAACCCCAGGCTTTGGAGCCGGATCGCGCACGCGAGCCCTCCGATTCCGGATCCGATGACGATGGCTGACTTTCTGTTCATGGCGTCGAGGACGTTGCGTGTCCGTCATTACGACCGACCCCCATCAGGAGACGCGGAAGGGGCCATGAAGAGGCGCCGGATATCGCCCTCGAGGGCGAGCCTTCGTGCTCGGGTTACCCTGATCAGACAGGTAGCGACTTCCTGACAGATCTCAACCGCAGTGGCATGAACCGAGTTTGCATCGTCGGCGCATCGGGAAAGCTCGGACGTCACATGGTCGGGCACGCCCTCGAGGCCGGTTACGAGGTGGTCGGCGTATGCCGGGAGCAGAGCGTTGGAAAGCTGGACGCGTACCGGGACCGCATCACCATCGTGCCCGGACCGACGAACGACCTCGAGGTCGTCCGCAACGCGGCGGCCGGGTGCGACGGCGTGTTGGCGGTCCTCGTCCCGTGGGGGAGGCAGGGGTACTCGACCGGGACTGTGCAGGCCGTCCTCGACGCGGCCGAGCCGGATGCGCGGCTGGTGTTCTCGTGCGGGTGGCACATCAGCCTCGATGGTCAGGACGTGTACTCGTGGACACTAAAAGCGCAGGTCGCGATCGGCAAGCTGCTTCGGATCGCAGACATCGACGACCAGGTCGAGGCGTGCCGTCGCATTTTCGCCAGCGACACGCGATGGACTGTCGTCCGCGGCAGCGACCTCGAGGACGGCGACGGGCACGGGCTCCCGGTGTGGAGCGAGCACGTCGGCGATTCCGTCTTGGCGAGCAACCGGACGCGCCGCTCTGACTTCGCGCTGTTCATGGTCGCCGCCCTCGAGGACGAGTCGTTGGTTCACAAAGTGCCAGTAATTGTGGGATGCCGGACGCCGTCAGCGCTGGGGCGGCGATAGGTCCTGGATGGCGGACGCTAGCAGGACGAAAGCCGGATACTGCTGTAAGTGGGGCCGTCGATGAGCGTGGCCGTCTCCATTGCTTCCACGCACCGTTCCATTCTCTCTGACGACGATCGTTCGTCAAATCTCCCTCCGCCAAACAAATCATGGAGAGCCCGCCTCCAAAATGATGTTGGCATCGGCGCATACGTCGTAGATCCGACACCCACGAGGATGCTGTCTGCGAACGTGAGGTTCGCTAGTGCGTTTCCAGGGCCGTCGTAGTCAGCGGGCACGTATTCGTAGTACTCCATGTTCTGCCCGGTGCTTGCTGTCGCACGCGCGACAAGCTCTGGCCGAGGGGTGACGGTCGGGAGTACGTCCTCGATGGTTTCGTCCAGCATCGCGTCAACCAACTCCCGTGGACTCTCGTAGCCGATCCGTTCCGAATCCGAGCCGACATAGCAGCCAGCTAAAGAAGCAAAGGTGATAAGTGCCACACAGGCGCGAAAGGTCATCTCGGTGGATAGGCAGGCACGGCCATAAGTATACAGATGAGCGTGGCCTTTTTTAGTCTGCACCGCCTGCGTCCTCGAGGACGGCGCGAAACCTGTCGCCGGCCCTCGACGGCGCTAACCGGGCGCTGTAGGTTTCGACATGCGCATCGCCGACATCGACCTCGGAACCAAACCGCTCCTCCTCGCCCCGATGGAGGACGTGTCCGATCCGCCGTTCCGCATTCTGTGC
>NZ_JBARYR010000154.1:0-15984 GCF_049648075.1 Rubrivirga sp.
ACGTCAACCAGAGCACGATCCAGATCGCCCATCCCGGCGAGCTGCAGCTCGACGACCCCGACTACCCGGCGGTCCGCGTGATGAACGAGATCCTGGGCGGCGGCTTCGCGAGCCGCCTGTTCCAGACCGTCCGCACCGACCTCGGTTTGGCCTACGCCGTCTTCGGCCAGTACGGCGCCGGCTACGACGCGCCCAGCGTGTTCTACAGCGGCGTGTTCACCAAGTCCGAGAGCACCGTCGAAGCCGTCCAGGCCATGCAGCGCGTGATCGCGTCGATGCAGACCACGCCTCCGACGCCGGAGGCCCTGGCGCTCGCCAAGGACAGCTACCTCAACTCGTTCGTGTTCAACTTCGACACCAAGGACGAGGTGCTCCGCCGCGTGCTCACCTACGACCGCTACGGCTACCCGGCCGACTTCCTCCAGACGCTCAAGGACCGCATCGAGGCCGTGACCTCGCAAGACGTCCAGCGCGTCGCGCAGCGGTACCTCAAGCCGGACGAGGCAAAGATCCTGGTGCTCGGACGCGCCGACGACTTCGACCAACCGCTCACAGCGCTCGGCACGCCGGTAACCATCGACATCGCGATTCCGACCGGCGCTCCCGTGGGTCCCGCGGGCGACACCGTCGCAGGCGCCTCCGCCCTCGAGCGCGCAGCCAACGCGATGGGCGGAGCCGACCGTTTCGCCGCCCTCGAGGTTTACGCGACCATGACGGAGACCGAAGTCGCGCAAGGCCCGATGGCCGGCAACACCATCTCAGGCACGACGCTGATGGCGCCGCCCAACCGGATGCGTGCACAGCAGAACACGCCGTTCGGCGAGATCACGGTCGTCCTCAACGACGGCCAGGGGCTCTTGATGGTCGGCGGCCAGTCGCAGCCGGCCCCGCCCCAGCTCGCCGCCCAGGTCCGCGACCAGGCCTACCTCTCGCCCGTGTTCCTCATGACGCAGTACGCCGACCTCGAGGCCGAGGCGCTCGCGCCCATGGACGGCCTAGACCAGATCCGAATCAGCGCTTCGGGCTTGTCGACGCCGGTCACCTACGTCCTCGATGCCGACGGCCGGCCGGTCCGCGCGATGACGACGGCCGTCGGGCCGGAGGGGCCGATGGAGGTCGTGGTCGAGTTCAGCGACTACCGCGACGTCGACGGGCTGATGCTCCCCTTCCGCACCGTCCAGACCGACGGCGGCGAGCTCTCCCAGACGACGACGATCCAGTCCTACGACCTCTCCCCGACCGTCGCCGCCGACGCCTTCGAGGTCGAGTAGCCAACGCGGACAGGGACGACGGGCGCGGCCTCGAGGACGGGGCCGCGCCTTTTTGTCGGCCCGAGCGACGCCGAGAGCGCTTGGTAGGGCGCTCCCCTTCTCGACGCGCGCCACGCCGACCTCGAGGCCGTGCTCGCCCGGAAGCCCAGGCGTCAGCGTGCCGGACGAACACGACTGCTTGTGGGCGACGCCCTCGAGGTCGGCCGAGGCAGAACGATGTCACGCCCTCGGGGGCGGCGGAGCTTCCCGCAAGGTCCATCGACGACGGGACATCCCGGACCCGCGTCCGGCGCCCGAGGTCGTAGCTTTCGGGTTCCCTCTGCCCGGTCGCGATGCTCGCTGAGTTCCTCCCGCTTTTCCTGATGGTCCTGCTCTCGCTGGGCCTGGCGCTGACGCTGCTTCTGGTGGCGAACAAGTTTGGCCCGAGCCAGCCGAACGCGGTCAAGGAGAGCCCTTACGAGTCCGGCCAGGACCCGGTCGGAACGGCGCGCGACCGGTACTCGGTCAAGTTCTACCTGGTCGCGATGATCTTCATCGTGTTCGACGTCGAGCTCGTCTTCCTCTATCCGTGGGCCGTCTCGTTCCGAACGTTCCTCGAGGCCGGCGGTGGAGCCGCGCTCGCGTCGCTCTCGATCATCGGCGTGTTCATCTTCATCCTGGTCGTCGGGCTCATCTACGACGTCAAGAAGGGCGGCCTCGACTGGGACTGACTCCGTGCGGACGCGTCCTCGAGGACGGATCCGCAGCTTTCACTTTTGATTGAAAATGGTGCACAGCGGACCACCGCAGCGCATCGCCCGTTTAGCACTGACACTCCCCCTCGCACCATGTTCAGCGAAGAAGGCGGCTTTCTCACCACGACCGTCGACTCGGTCGTCAACTGGGCGCGGTCGAACTCCCTCATGCCCATGCCGATGGGCCTGGCCTGCTGCGCCATCGAGATGATGGGGTTCGCCGGCCCGAAGTACGATGTCGCCCGGTTCGGGTCTGAGGCCATGCGGTTCTCGCCGCGCCAGGCCGACTTGATGATCGTCGCCGGCTGGTGCTCCTACAAGATGGCCCACACCGTGCGCCGCATCTGGGACCAGATGGCCGAGCCCAAGTGGGTCATCGCCCAAGGCGCGTGCGCCTCGACCGGCGGGATGCACCGCTGCTACGGCGTCGTCCAGGGCATCGACAACTTTCTACCGGTCGACGTCTACATCCCCGGCTGCCCGCCGCGCCCGGAGGCCATCATCCACGCGCTGATGGACATCCAGGAGAAGATCCGCGTGACCGAGTCGGTCGCCAAGGACGTCCGCTTTACCGAGGAGCCCAACCAGCTCATCGAGGGCCGGCTCGTCACTCCTGACGGCACTCCCGTTACCGCGTAAGTCATGGCTGAGAACACCGACGGTCACGGGGCCGAGACCACGCCGACACCGCCCTCGACGGTGTCCCTGTCGCCCGTCTCCGACGCGATGGTCGGCGGCCCCGACGACGCGCCGTTCTTGGATCCGGCCGAGCAGTCGCAGACGCTCAAGTTCCACTTTACGCCGCGCTCTGCCCTCGCGGGTGAGATGGAGCGGCTGCAGACCGAGAACCCCCACGCCAAGTTGACGTGGGTCGTCCCGAAGGTCCTCTCGGCGTTGCAGGAGGAGTTCGGCGACGCCATCCAGGACGTGGTCGGCTACGCCGGCGAGACGACGGTCTTCGTCGAGAAAGGTCGGATCAACGACGTCTGCCGCTTCCTGCACGACGAGGTTGGATTCGACTACTTGACCGACATCGGCACCGTCGACCGGTTCACGGAGGACGACCGCTACGAGGTCTTCTACAACCTGTGCGCCCTCGAGGCCAAAAAACGGATCCGCCTCAAGGTGCGCGTCGACGAGTCCGACCTCGAGGTCCCGACCATCGTCGACGTCTACCCCGGCGGCAACTGGCACGAGCGCGAGGCCTGGGACATGATGGGCATCCGGTTCGCCGGGCACCCGGACCTCCGGCGCATCTACATGCCGGAGGACTTCGAGTACCACCCGCTGCGGAAGGAATTTCCAACGTTGGGCATCCCCGGCTCGCTCCCGCTGCCCCCGAACTCGCCCGACGGCGAGCTCCAGCCGGACCCGTACGCCCGCGCCCACGGCATGATTCCGAAGGACCTCTCGACCGACGCCGACTGACCCCGCCCGGCCTCGAGGCCGGCTCCCCCCTTGACGCGGCCCCGAGGTCGCACACCCCCATGGCGACGACGGACCAGAACACATCTCGAGCGCACGCCGCGGCGCCGGGCACGTCAGAGGACCTGTTCACCTTCTGGCCCCGCCACAACGCCGCGCTCTACCAAGCGCTAGCGGACCGCCACACTCAGGTCGAACTCGAGGCCGAGGCGGAGCAGGCGGCCGTCGAGGTCGCCCACGCCAAGGCGAAGGCCCAGGGCCTCGAGGTCGGCGGCGACGGCGCGGACCTCTCGGCGGTCCCGATGATCGCGGAGGACCCGCTCGAGTCCAAGATGGTCCTCAACCTGGGACCGCAGCACCCGGCGACGCACGGCGCGCTTCGGGTCGTCTGCCAGCTCGACGGTGAGACCATCGACAAGTGCCTGTTGGACATCGGGTATCTGCACCGCGGCATCGAAAAACTGGCGGAGGCGAAGACCTACCAGGAGTTCATGCCCTACACGGACCGCATGGACTACATGTCGCCGTACTCGAACAACGTGGCGTGGTGCCTCGCGGTCGAGAAGCTGGCCGGCATCGAGGTCCCCGAGCGGGCGCAGTGGCTGCGGACGATCGGCTGTGAGTTGGCCCGGATCTCGGCCCACCTGCTGTGGGCGGGGACGATGGTGATGGACGCCGGCGCGCTGTCCGTCTTCTTATGGACGTTCAAGTACCGCGAGGAGATCTACTCCATCTTCGACGAGATCGCCGGCGCCCGCTTCACGGTTTCGCACTCCCGCATCGGCGGACTCGCGTTCGACTTCTCGGACACGTCGCTCGCCATGACGGAGAGCTTCTGCGACGACTTCGAGAAGCAGATCGCCGACTGGAAGAAGCTGCTGAACCGCAACCGGATCTGGATCGACCGGAACGAGGGCGTCGGTGTCCTTTCGCGCGAGGACGTGATCGCGGAGGGCTACACCGGCCCAACGCTGCGCGCCTCGGGCGTGGCCCACGACATCCGTGCCTTCGAGCCGTACCTCGTCTACGACCAGGTCGACTTCGACATCCCGATCCGCACCGAGGGCGACTCGCTCGCCCGGTACTTCGTGCGCGTCGAGGAGATGGAGGAGTCCGTCCGGATCATCCGCCAGTGCCTGGCCCGTTTGCCCAAGGGTCCCGTCCGCACAGACAATGCCAAGGCGGCGTACCCGAGCAAGGACGAGGTCTATTACTCGATGGAGGGCATGATCCACGACTTCATGATGACGGACACCGGCGTCTCCCCTCCCAAGGGCGCCGAGTGCTACCACGCCATCGAGAGCCCCAAGGGCGAGCTCGGCTTCCACCTGGTCTCGGACGGGACCGGCAGCCCGTGGCGCGCCAAGATCGTGACCGGCTCGTTCAAGAACTTGCAGGGCCTGGAGACGATGATGGAGGGCGCGATGGTGGCCGACACCGTCGTCCTGATCGGCTCCGTGGACCCCGTCATCGGCGACAGCGACAAATAGCGGGTCAGGGTTCAGAGGTAAGGGTTCGCAAGGACCTGCACCTGAGCGAACCCTGAGCCCCGAACCCTGAACGGATTATGACTCCTGAAACTCCCGGCCCCTTCGTCTCCCCGACGCCGCAGTACGTCCCTGGCGAGGCGCCCGAGCGCACGTTCTCCGACGCCGAGTTGGTCTGGACCGACGATGAGCAGAAAGCCATCGAGGCCTACCGGGCGCAGTACCCAACGCCCGACGGCGCCGTGATGAAGACGCTGTGGCTGGCCCAGCGGAAGTGGGGCTGGCTCCCGCCCGAGATCATGAAGCTGGTCGCGGAGACGCTGGGCATCCCGTACGCCAAGGTCTACGGCGTGGCCACGTTCTACACGCAGTATTTCAAGGAGGAGAAAGGCCGGTACGTCCTCGACGTGTGCACGTGCTTCTCGTGCCAAGTGTGCGGCGGCTACGACGTGCTGCACTACCTCGAGGACAAGCTGGGCGTTGTGAAGGGCGGGACGAGTGAGGACGGCCTGTTCACCGTCCAAGAGGCCGAGTGCCTGGGCGCGTGCGGCTCCGCTCCGATGCTCCAGGTCACGAACGGCCCCTACGTCCACAACCTGACCGAAGAGAAGCTCGACGCGATGATCGACGCACTACGCGCGCAAGCGACTGCGGACGTACCCGTCGGCGACGCCGGTGCCGTCTTGCCGTTCGAGAGCATCACGCTCCCCCAGGACGAGACGGAGCTCGGCGGCAACCGACGCACCGATGCCGAGGTCGTGGACACGTACCAAACGCCGCCCGTCTCCGAGACCATCCACTAGGTGCCAACCGCCCGCCTCGCCGACCGTCAGATCCGAGCCGCCGCCGCCCAGGCCGCGCTCCGGCTCGACGTGCGCGGGCCGGTCTCGAAGGCCCTCGGTGACGCCGGCATCACGATTGAGCCCGCCGACCTCGAGCGCGTCGTCCTCGAGGACGAGAGCAACCCCAGAGATCGGGCGCCGGAACCACGTGTCCGACCTCGAGGGCGCGGACTCGAGCCGACCCACAAGCCGTTCAAGGACACGCCGTGGCCGAGCCGCAGTTCGACCTCGAGGGCGACTCCGGCGTCGGGCCTAACGCCGGATGAGCGCCGCGTCCACCGCATCCTGCTCGAGCAGCTTGAGCTTGCGAGCCAATACGGGCATGGGACTGGCACCATCGGGTTGACGTACGCGGAGAAAAAGCACCTCAAGAGCCTCAACCTCGCGTTCATCGAGGACGAGATCGCCAAGATGGACCGCGGCCTCGACGCGTCCCACCCGGCCGTCGGCTGGGGGATCGGGTTCGGAACCGCGATGATGGTGGCGACAGCTGGACTGTTCGCTCTGATGGGTGAGACCGCATTCGTCGCTGGGTTCCTATTGGTCGCACTCGCCGTGTTCACGCTCGGCCGCCCCTTCGTTCGAATGATGGAGGGCGTTAGCCAGTCCACGACGCCGCGGCGCAAGATCTACCACGCGCTCCGCGAGCTCGCGCTCCTGGTCCACGACCTCCCCGAGTCTCCGGCTCTCGACCACGCCGACCGCGTGATCGACCAGTTCTCCGTCCTCGAGGACGAGCCTCTCGATCTCGAGACCGGCGCCTCGAGGACGAACCGCCGCACCCGCACGCACTCCTAGCTTTCTACGACCCGACCTCGAGGTCGGACTTCCCCCAAGACCATGGCCGACACGCTTCTTACCGGACAGTCCAAGGCCGGCGACTGGCGCAGCTTCGAGCGCGTCATCCTGCCGCCGATCAAGGACCTCCACAAAATCGAGGTCTACGAAGAGAAGGCCGACGGCTACAAGGCGCTCCGCGACGTCGTCAAGAACGGCAAGTTCGACCCGACGGGCCTGACCAACGAGGTCAAGGCCTCGGGGCTGAGGGGCCGCGGCGGAGCCGGGTTCTCGACCGGGCTCAAGTGGTCGTTCATGCCGCCCGTCGACCCGGACAAGCCGAGGTACCTGTGCTGCAACGGCGACGAGTCCGAGCCGGGCACGTTCAAGGACCGCCAGATCTTCGAGTACAACCCGCACCTGATGATCGAGGGGATCATCCTGGCGGGCTACGCGATGACGATCAAGACGTGCTACCTCTACATCCGAGGCGAGTACGACGACTACGTCACGCACGTCCAGACGGCCGTCGACGAGGCGTACGCCAAGGGCTACATCGGCAAGAACATCCTGGGCACGGACTTCTCGATGGACGTGGTCGTCCACGCGGGGGCCGGCGCCTACATCTGCGGCGAAGAGACGTCGCTGATGAACTCGCTCGAGGGCCGGCGCGCGTACCCGCGCATCAAGCCGCCCTTCCCCGCTCAGAAGGGCGTGTTCGGCATGCCGACCACGATCAACAACGTCGAGACGCTCGCGGACGTCCCGCTCATCGTCAACCGCGGCGCCGAGTGGTTCGCGGGGATCGGGCCAGAGAAGCACACGGGGCCGGTCCTGTACGGCATATCGGGCCACGTCAACAAGCCGGGCGTCTACGAGTACCCGACGGGCATGCTGATCTCGGACTTGCTCGAGGTCGCCGGCGGAGCCCGCGGTGGCAAGAAGATCAAGGCCGTCGTGCCCGGAGGCTCGTCCACACCGCCCTTGACGTGGGAGATGGCCCAGCCGGCCACGATGGACGCCGAGACGTTGCGCGAGGCCGGGTCCTCGATGGGCACCGCCGGCCTGTGCTTCCTGGACGAGGACACCGACATGGTGAGCTTCACGCGCCGCATCGCCCATTTTTATCATCACGAGTCCTGCGGTCAGTGCACGCCGTGCCGCGACGGGACGGGCTGGATGGAGAAGCTGCTCGCCCGGATCGACGAGGGCAACGGGTACACCCGCGACCTCGACCTGCTGCTGGACCTGTGCGACCAGATGGAAGGCCGGACCGTCTGCGCGCTCGCCGACGCCGCCGCGTGGCCGGTCCGCTGGGGCATCAAGCGCTTCCGCGCCGACTTCGAGGCCCGCTGCCAGCCCACCGCCTTCGCCGGGGCCGACCTCGAGTCGTCCGGTGACGGGGCGGCCGTCGACGGCGACAAGGTGCTCACCCCGACCGGCACACCGTAACCGACCTCGAAGACGCGACCTCGAGGTCGCACTAGACACCCTCCGCGGCCTCTACTTTCGCTCCCATGAACCGACTCCTTCCCCTCCTCCTCGTCCTGGCCGCGTGCGGCACGTCCGAGACCGACGCCGACCTCGAGGCCGCGCCCTCGATGGAAGAAACAGCGACCGGCCCGTTGGGCACGACAGTTCCTGGCGGCGAGGCGTTGTCACCCGACGAGTTGATCGCCGGTGCCGAGGACTTTGCCGGCCGCTCGGTGACCGTCCAAGGCACGGTCCGTGAGGTGTGCCAAAACGCCGGCTGCTGGCTGACCCTCGCCGACGCCGACGGCCGCACGGTCCGCGTTGAGGTCCCGCGCGACGACAACGGCACCTACGAATACACCTTCCCGACCGACGTCAACGGCGCGACCGTTCGCCTGATCGGGATGCTCGAGGTCACGACCGAGTCCGTCGACGACCAGCGCCACTTTGCCGAGGACGGCGGCGCAACGGCCGAAGAACTCGAGGCCATCACCGAGCCCAAGCAGACCTTGGTCCTGACCGCGCTCGGCGCCGAAGTCGAGCGCGGCCCCGCCGGCACCACCATCGAGGACGACGCCCTCGAGGCCTAGCCCCCTAGACAGAACACGACATGCCACAGGTCACGATCGACGGAGTCGAGTACGAAGCCGACGAAGGGACGAAGATTCTCCAGCTCGCGCTCGACGAGGGGACCGAAGTCCCCCACTTCTGCTACCACAAGTCGCTCTCCATCCCGGCCAACTGTCGCCAGTGCCTGGTCAAGGCCGGCACGCCGATGTTCGACCGGGCGACCAAGGAGCCCGTCCTCGATGACGACGGCAACCAGAAGATCAACTACTTCCCCAAGTTGATGCCGAGCTGCGCGCTCGACGCGACAGAGGGGATGGTGGTCCACACCCAGCTGTCGTCCGTCGAGGTCGCCGAGGCCCAGGCCGACAACCTGGAGATCATGCTGGCCAATCACCCGCTCGACTGCCCGATCTGCGACCAGGCCGGTCAGTGTCCGTTGCAGATCCAGGCCTACAAGTACGGGCCAGAGGGCAGCCGCTTCGAGTTCGAGAAGGTCCACAAGCCCAAGCGCGTCCAGCTCGGGCCGAACGTGGTCTTGGACGCCGAGCGCTGCATCAACTGCACGCGCTGCACGCGGTTCACGGCCGAGATCACCGAGACGCACCAGTTGACGATCATCAACCGGGGCGACAAGAACCACCCGATGACGGCGCCGGGCGAGGTCTTCGACGACCCGTACTCGATGTGCACCGCCGACATCTGCCCCGTCGGCGCGCTGACCGAGGACTACTTCCGGTTCCAGGCGCGCGTTTGGGAGATGGACAAGACGCCGACGATCTCGGACTTCGGTGGCAAGGGCATCAACGTGACCGTCTGGACCAAGAACAACGAGGTCCTGCGCATCACGCCGCGCGACAACCAGGACGTCAACGAGTCCTGGATGCCGGACGTGGCCAGGTTGGTCTACAAGTCCTACAACGAGGACCGCGCCTCCGGCCCCTTGATCGGCGGAGCACCGACGACCTGGGAGGCCGCGGCTCGCGAGGCCGGACGTCTGCTCAAGGCCGCCGGCAGCGACGTCGTCTTCCTCGGCTCGTCAACCGCGACCGTCGAGGACAACTACCTGCTGGTCAAGCTCGCCGCCTCCGTCGGTGCCCAAGCGCCGCAGTTCATCGACCATCGAGGACGGCAAGAGGGCGACGACTTCCTGATCTCGAGCGACCCGTCGCCGAACACCGAGGGCTGCCTGCGCCTGGGCATGGCGCCCGTCGACCCGAGCGTCTTCCGCAGCCGCGTCGCCGGCGCCAAGCTCGTCTACATCCTCCAAGAAGACCCCGTCGCCCACGCCGTCCTCGACGGCGCCGACCTCGAGGACGTACCAGTCGTGCTCCACGCGACGCACACGACCTCGAGGACGCCGTTCACGGTCTCGCTCCCGATCGCGATGTCGGTCGAGACGTTGGGCACCTACGTCAACGAGGACGGCCGCGCCCAGTTGTTGCGCCCCGCCAAGATGGTCAAGGCCATGAACCGGTCGCTCCTGATGGCCTTGGGCACCGGCGTCGGACGCCGGAGCAAGGTCGGGACGCCGTTCGACCGCTGGCACGACGAGGACAACCAGGTCGATTGCCTCCCGGGCTGGGCCACGTTGCCCCAGGTCGCCAAGGAAGTCGGCCTCGACCTCTCGTACAAGTCGCCCGCGGCCATCATGGCCGAGGTCGCGTCGAAGGCCGAGTTCCAAGGTGCCACGCACGGCGCGATGTCGATGCTGGGCGTCCCGCTTGAGACTGCCGACACGCCCGCCCTCGAGGCGTAGCTGCTCTCCGGCCCGTCCTCTAGGTCGCAGGCCGGCCTCGGGGACGGCGCCACTTTCCCACGTCGCCGTCCTGACCGCGCTGCCCGGGGTTCCATCCGCAGGCCGCGTCCTCAGTAGAGATCCTTCGACTTCGGGCTTCACCCTCTGCCCAGCACGCCAAAACGGCCGTAGTCTGGCCCCCGCGCTTTACCGCTCCGAATGGACTCCGTCCTCAGCTTTCTCGTCTCCGTCTGGGAGGTGCTCGATCTGCCGATCGTCATCTTCCTCGTCCTCAACGTCTTCCTGATCACGGCGTCGCTGCTGGTCTACGCCGAGCGGAAGGTGTCGGCGTTTATCCAGGAGCGGTCGGGGCCGAACCGCGTCGGGCCGGGGGGCATCCTGCAGTCGTTCGCGGACGTGTTCAAGCTGATGTTCAAGGAGAACATCGTCCCGGTGCAGGGCAACGCGTTCATCCACAGCCTGGCCCCGGTCTTGATGGTGGTGATCGCCATGACGACGGGGTCGCTAATCCCTTGGGCGCGGACGCCGGGCGGCGAGGCCTTGGCCATCGCGCCGATGGGCGTCGGGCTGTTGATGGTGCTGGCGCTGACCTCGATCTCGGTCTACGGCGTGACGCTCGCCGGCTGGTCCTCGAACTCGAAGTATTCGCTGCTCGGCGGCCTGCGCTCGAGTGCGCAGATGATCTCGTACGAGCTCGCGATGGGCGCCGCGGCGCTGTCGGTCGTGCTCTACTCGGGATCGCTCGACCTGTTCGTGATCGTCGAGAGCCAGAACCACCCCGAGGCCGGCATCTTCGCCTGGAACATCGTCCGCAACCCGGTCGGGTTCGTCGTCTTCAGCGTGTGCGCGTTGGCCGAGACCAACCGAGCGCCGTTCGACTTGCCCGAGGCTGAGCAGGAGTTGGTCGGCGGATATCACACGGAGTACTCGGGGATGAAGTTCGGGATGTTCTTCCTGGCCGAGTACGTCAACCTGTGGATCGCGTCGTTGCTCATCACGACGCTGTTCCTGGGCGGCTACCTCCTGCCGTGGGAAGCGCTCTACGCCGACGCGATCCCTGGCGTCCTGCTGACGCTCTTGCAGGTCGGGTTCTTCGTCGCGAAGGTCTCGTTCATCGCCTTCTGCTTCATCTGGATCCGCTGGACGCTGCCGCGCTTCAAGTACAACCAGCTCATGAACCTGGGCTGGAAGTACATGCTGCCGATCTCGATCGCCAACATCCTGGTGATCGCGTTCCTGGTGGCGATCTACCAGTTGTTTCTCGGCTAGCGTCCTCGAGGGCGCCGGGCCACCTCTCGACGCACCAGCTTGATCTACGGTCTGATCGGGATGGCGTGCGCGGTCTCCGGAAGGTGAGACGACCTGATCGCGTCTTGGTCAGCGGCGTCCCGTCCGCTACCGTCGGTTCAGGAAGTCATCACTCAGGGTCGGCCGATAACTGTGGGGGGCGGAGAGCAGTTCGAGACGGAAACCGACGAGCGGACACGGCCCTCATCAGCACTGATGCGTAGCGTCTGCGCCCTCGAGGATGCGGCCCGAGCATGCCGGGCGTCGACCCCGACACAGCTTGACCTTGAGGTCGGATTCCCTCGAGTGGGCGAGTCCGCACGACCTCGAGGCCGAGCCAGGAGTGGATGGCGATCAGGACGGCGCGCTAGTCGTCGTCGTCATCCCAATCGTCGTCGTCGTCGTCTCCGCGCCGGTCGCGCCGGTCGTAGCGCCGGTCGCGGTCACGCTCGAAGCGCTGAGTAAACCGGCGGTACTCGCGGCGTTGGCGTCCGCGTAGCTGGCGCTCGATGGCCCGGTCGGTGTCGTTCCAGAACCGGTCGACCTCGCGAGAAGCGCGAGCACGGCGTGGGAACGGGGACTCCACGCGGCTTCGCCGGTACCGGTCCTCGAAGCGGTACGACCGGTCGTAGAGCACGTCGCGAACCCGCTCTTCCTGCCGACGGTCGAGCCGGACGGCCCGATCGACCTCGCGGACGTACCGATCGACGCCTCGGTTGTCGTAACCGCGCTCGTCGTAACGCCGGTCTGTGGGGAAGCGGTCGGCCTGTCGGTAGAGTTCCTCGAGGCCGACGCATCCGACCAGGGACGCCGCCAGCGCGAGGAGAAGGAGAGATCGCATGTGCGGGAGGGTGGTGGGACCTCTCAGCCGCTCAGGCATGACGCCAGGTAACGCGAGCTACCAGCCGATCCGCCCCGCCTCCGGCGGCACGTCTCCGGGGCGGTCCGGCCTCGAGGGCGCCTCCGGCTCGACGGGCGCCTCTTCGACGGGGCCAGCCTCGAGGCCGTCCAGGACCTCCTCGTCCTCGAAGACGCCGCCCGCCCCGCTCTCGATGAGAGGACGGTCTCGCGACTGCTCTTCGAGGAACTCGTCCAGGCCATCCAGACCGACTTCGCGCTCGAGCTCTCGGGCAGCCTGGGAGATGGCGCGGTCGCGAGCGTCACGGATGCGTTCCGCCCAACCGTCACGCCCACCGCTCCGCTCGAACTCCTGCGCCGCGCGGCGCAAGACCTCTCGGGCCGCGTCGCGGATGAACGGGTCCTCAATCTGGTCGAGGTCGGCCCAAGCTTCCTCGAACCACTCGAGGTTCTCCTCACGCGGGTCGCTGCGATCGGGCCGTCCTCGAGGGCGCTCGACAGGCTCGGAGTCGTAGCGGTCGCGGCCAGGCGTGCGCGGACCGTAGTCGCTCGGCAGGTCGTCGGGCTCGAACCAACCCGCGACAGTGTCTCCGGCCCACCGTGAGAATCGGTCCCACATGCCGGGCCCCTCGGCCTCGTCGGGCGGGCGTGGGAATTCGAGGGCCGTGTCGACGAAGCCCTGGCGCTGCGCCGTGCGGTGGAAGTCGCCGACGACGCGCAAGGCGTTGTGACCGCCTTGGCCCCAGTACGCCGACCGGAACGTGACGCGCGGGTCGTCGAAGCCGACCCAGGCGCCGGTCACGAGATCGGGGCGCATCAGCAAGAACCAGCCGTCGGCGCCGTCCTGCGTCGTCCCGGTCTTTCCGGCCAGGTCGCCACGTGCGCCGAAGCTGGACCGGATCTGGGAGCCCGTCCCGCTGTCGACCACGCCGCGCATCATGTCCAGCAAATCGACGGCGACGTCGTCATCGAGGACGGTGCGATGGTCTTCGTCGAAGCGGGCGACCTCGAGGCCGTCCCGGTCGGTGATGTGCGTCACCACGACGGGCGGGCGCCGGACGCCCCCGGAGGCGATGGTCGCGTAAGCGCCGGTCATCTCCAACAGCGACACCTCGCTCGTGCCGAGCGCCAAGGCCGGGACGGCCTCCAAGCGGCTCTCGATGCCCATGCGCCGCGCCGTCCGCGCCAGGTCCCGCGCACCGACGTCCTGGACGAGCTGCGCCGCGATCGTGTTCTTCGAGGTCGACAGCCCCTCGCTCAGCGTCACCAACTCGCCGGAGGACCGGCCGTTGGCGTTCGTCGGCTGCCACACGACGCCGTCGGACATCTCGATGGCCACGTCGCCGTCGACGAGCGTGTCGTCGGGGCGCCAGCCCTCCTCCAGGGCGCGGGCGTAGAGGAACGGCTTGAACGTCGAGCCCGGCTGCCGGCGCGCCCGCGCGACGTGGTCGTAGGCCGAGCGGCCGTAGTCGCGGCTGCCGATCCAGACCTTGACGTGCCCACTGGACGGGTCGACGGCCGTCATGGCGACCTCGAGTCGCATCTTGACTTGGCGCAGCGAGTCGAGGAACGTCGGCGTGGCGCGCAACGAGTCGAGGACGGCGTCGGGCTCGCGCCCGGCCTCCAAGCCTCGTCGGTAGGCGCGCGTGTCGCGGACGAAGGCGTCGGCGGCGGAGCGACGGAGGTCCCAGAACCGCTCGAACGGCTGCGTCGTCCTCGAGGCCGTGTAGTAGGGCGCCGTCGTTGGGCCGAGACGTTCGGCAGAGCCCCGTCCCCACTCGACGTCGGCGACGGTCTGGAGCGCGTCGCCGAACTTGCGGGTGCTCTCCTCGGCGGCCCGCTGCATCCGCATGTCGAGCGTCGTGTGGATCGTCAGGCCGTCGCCGTAGATGCTGTAGCCGTTCCGCTCGCCCCAGTCCTCGAGCATGACGCGGACGTGCTCGGTAAAGTGCGGGGCCAGGCTCCGTTGCATCGACTGCCGCTCGAACCGGAGCCCCAGTGGCTCGTCCTCGAGGGCGGCGCCTTCGGCGGGGTCGAGGCCGCCGAACTTGACCATTTGCCCGATGACGACATTCCGCCGCGCCAGCGCTCGCTCGGGACGGCGGTACGGGTTGTACATCGAGGTCCCCTTGAGCATCCCGACGAGCGTCGCGGACTGGACGACGTCGAGCGAGCCCGCGTCGGTCGAGAAGTAGGTCCGCGCCGCCATCTCGATCCCGTGCGCGTTGTAGAGGAATGGGACGGTGTTGAGGTAGAGCTCCAGGATCTCGTCCTTGGAGTAGACCCCCTCGATCTTGAGCGCCGTAATGGCCTCGCGAAGCTTCCTGGTCACGCTCGCCGCGTTGCCCACACGGTCCGGGAAGAGGTTGCGCGCGAGCTGCTGCGTGATCGTCGAGGCGCCGCGCATCCCCCGACCGGTAGAGACGTCTTTCAGAACCGCCGCCCAGCCCAGCAAGTCGACGCCGTGGTGGTCGTAGAATCGTCGGTCCTCCGTCGAGACGAGGGCGGTCACGACGTGGGGCGAGACGTCCTCGAGGGCGCGCCATTCCCGGCCTCGACGGGCGTAGCGCGTCAGCGTCGTACCGTCGGCCGAGACGACCGTCGACGGGTCGATCTCGCGGGCGTCGCGCAGGTCCCCAACGCTCGGCGTGAAGGGCCACAAGACGAGGGCGTACGCGACGACGAGAACGAAGCCGGCCACGCCAGCGACCGCTCCTGCGCCGACGAGCCCTCCAAAGCCCCACGCGACGCGCTTGCCCCGAGACGAATCCGGGTCTCGCACCTTCGCCCAAACGGTCGTGGCGCCGGTTCGGAGCTTCGTCCACAGCCAGACGGCGAACCGCCCCACGGTGCCCCACGTCCAGGCCAGCGCCCGCCGCCAGAGTGGCGCGGCCTTCGGAGCCTTTGTCGTCGTGTCGGGCATGGGTGGTGAGCGTGGCAGTCGCCTCTACGGAGGGACACGGCGCGCGGATGCACGGGCCTGTGAACGAGTGACCGAGCAGACCTCGTGCCACGGCTCAACCCGCGACCTCGAGGTCGACGCCGAGGGGCCGCGGCCCGGGAAACGGGGGATCGCGACGCGGCGCTCTCGTCCTCGAGGACGGAAATCTCGGACCCCGTGCGACCACCGGGCTGAGCCGGCCGTCTTCTTAGTAGAGACCCCGCCCTCGATGCCTCGCCGATCCGACCCCGACGCGTTCCTGACCGCCCTGCGTCCGCACTACGACGACGCGCTCCGGACGTGCCGCGCGCTGTGCGCCGGGTGGTCGCCGTCGCACGCCGAGGACGTGTTCCAGTCGGCTCTGCTCCGCGCGCTCGAACGGTTCGACGGCCTCGAGGACGCGTCGCGCTTCCGGCCGTGGTTCTTCCGCGTGCTCACGCGCACGTTTTACTCGGCCGTCCGCCGTCACCGCGTCCGCCGCGTGCTGCCGCTGCCGACCGAGACCGAGGCCGAAACGCTGGGCCTGTTCGCCGACGACCTCGAGGCCGGCGACCGGACCGACC
>NZ_JBARYR010000155.1:0-13837 GCF_049648075.1 Rubrivirga sp.
CTCTCGAACCGGCCCATGACGTGGCCGGCGACCTCGTCGTAGAACGTGGGCTCGGACATCATCTCGGCACGAAGGGCATGTTCCAGCGTGCGAGCGGGGCGCTTGAACCGGACCTCGAAGCGGACGACGTTTGTGCCCTCGTAGCGCTCAGGGACGGTCTGTCGCCGGGCGCGGCGCTCGGCGACCTTGTCGTAGACCGCGAGCTTGACGAGCGTATTGGTGAACGCAACGCTCGAGTCCGAGAACGCCAACGTGTTGAACCCCGGCGGCCCGCTCACAGCGGCGACGTACGTCGGGACCGGGCGCGGGACGACGACGTCGACGGCCGCGTCGAGTTGGCTCACGCGGGCGTCACGCACGGCGCTGGTTGGGAGACCGATGCGGCCCGCGATGTCGTCCAGGGCGGGTCCGACGTCGGCCGGGTCGAAGTCAACCCCGGGGAAGTTCGACCCATAGATGTAGCTAGAGACGCTGCCGTGGACGCGCGTCCGAGTCGACGTGACGGTGACCTTGAGGTTGTCCACGGAGGCCGTCTCGCGTGTGACCACGCCGTCGGCGTCGACGGTGGTCCTGTAGTTGGTGACCCCGTCCGAGCCGGCCAGCGTGGCGAGCTCGGTCGTAGAGAGGATCGCGGTGTCGCAAGAGAGCATGAGCGTGTGCTGTGTGCTCGCCGACGAGTTCGTGGTCGTTGTCCCGATTACTATGGGGACCGTCCACGAGCCGCCCCGCCACCGGGGCTCGGCGAGTCGCTTGTAGGGGCTAAGCCGCGTCGGCGTCGACGCGGGCGGCGACGCGGGCCTCGTCGAGGAGCGCCTCGACGTCGGACGTGCGGAACCGGACTGCGCGGCCGACTCGGACGTACGGCAAGCGGCCGCTCTGGCGCATCGAGTCGACCTTGCGGAGGGACCAGCCGGTCAACTCTGCGAGCTCGGCGCGCGTGAGCAAGAGCGGAAGCGAGGCGAGGCGTACGGCGCTGGGGAGCGCTTCGAGGACGGCGTCGTGGACCGCCTGCGGCAGCGTCTCATGAAGGGCCGCCGTGAAGGCGGCCTTGACGGCGAGAGAGATCGGATCCATGCGGCTTCGGGGGGATGAAGCCGGAGGGTATGGGGGGTCGGTACCGACCAATTAGCCCGTGTTTCAGCCGCAATTGGGCAATTGCAACCTTCACGTGTCCTCCCCACTAATCCCGTCAGAGCCTTCGGTGTAGCTCACCGATCTGGCTCGCGAATTGGTTCAAGTCCTCCAACTCTACCTCTCTAAGCGAGCGACCACGGCCCCGCTTCCGGTACGCACCTATAGCGACCGCCGTGTCCTTCGCTCGGTCCCTCGACCAGTCTAACTCTTCTTGTATCTCAGTGAGCAACTCTAGCTTCCCACCGAACGTGCGGTCTCCCCTCGCATTCTCAATCACGGTGTGCGCCGCACGGACGAAGGCCTCTTTGTCTTCGACAGAAACGTCCTCGGCGCCCTCGTGCGTCATCGGAAACGGGCCGTCGAAGTCGACTTCGGCACGGGGCACGTAGGGACTGAGAGATCCGTCTACGGCATAGTGCGCGAGCGCTCGCTCGATGACGGCCGACTGAAACCGGAGCGCGGCTCGGAGCTCGTCGAGCGGCGCAAGGTCCGTTCGTAGAGCTTCAAGCTCGCCCCGAGCGGTCTCGATAGCGGCCTCCCACATGGTGCTGCCGTCCACGGTCCCTGTCGGCTGGCCCGGACCGAGGACGTCCGACATACCGTGGACGAAGAGCCGCCACACGTCGCCGTCGTTCTCCCAAGTCCACGCCGGACGATCCTTGTCGTTTCCGTCACCGCCTAGCCAGTCCTGAACGATGGTATCGTCTCCCGCCCACCTGAGCTCGGCGTCAAACGCGACCAAGGCGTAGTCCAGCGCTCGAGCTCGAATGTCTCTCGGCCCTGCGACGAGGTCGACTCGCGCTACGTGCGCCTGGATGCGAGAGAGCCACGCGTCGGCGCCGACCGAGCTCTGCCCCGTGGATAGGAGCTCGCGGACCTCGTCCCAGATGGGCTTTGCGTACTCGTCAGCCGTACGGAGCCGGGCAAGCTCCCACTCAGAGAAGACAGTTGTAGTGTCGCGGTCGGGCCACAAGTAGTCCGGGAGCCTCTGTACGTACAGGTTCTCGTATACGCCTTTGGTGGCCGTCTTGGCCTTGTCTGTGAACAGGTCGCTCAGCTCCACAACTCCTCGGCCAAGCCGTCGACGGCATCACGGTCCAGACTCGCGAGATAGCCCTCCGTGACAGATAAATTGCTATGACCTAACGACTTAGATATCGCGTACAGATTGCCGCTCGTCGTCCGGGCGTGGTCGGCGTAGCTGTGGCGAGCGACGTGGAAGCTCAGGCCCTCCCGCTCGAGGTCGGCCTTGTCAGCCAGCCGCTTGAGTGCGGCGTTGACCTGGACGTTCCGGCTCGAGATCCGCTTCCGAAGCGTGACGCCGTCGCGGTCGTCGCCCTCGCGGAGCAACGGGAACAGGAATCCGCCGCGCGTCGCTGCCGACTCAGCGTAGCGATTAGCAATCTCAGTGGCCGGCGGCGGCAGCGGGACCGAGAGCGGCCGGCCCGTCTTCATCGTCCGGTACGTCGCTCGGTCGTCGCGGACGTCGGCCGCCTTGAGACAGCAGACGTCGCCGAACCGCATGCCGCTCGCGTAAAAGGAGAACGCGAACGCGTCGCGTGCCACGGCCTCGACCGACCCGTCGGCCACGCCGTCCTCCGGCGTGAGCGCCGCGAGCGCCTGGACGTCCTCGAGCGTGAGCTTCCGCCGCTCGACCCGCTCCTTCCTCGGCATCGTGTAGGTCACGAACGGGTCGTCGGCCGCCGAGAGTACCCCGTCGCGGAGTGCGGCCCGGTACACGGTCCTCAGACGGACGAGCTCCTTTCGGACGGTGTTCGGCGCGTTCCCCTTCGTCTCTCGGCAGTACCGCTCGAACGCGTCGAGCGCGTCGCGGTCGACCTCGGCCCACGAGAGCTCGGCCCCGAGCGCGCCGCGGAGCTTGGCGAGGGTCGTCGAGTACTTCTTGACCTCCCAGTGCGCCGTGTCGCCCTTGGCCCGGAGCCGCTCGATGAACCGCTCGACGTAGGCCGTGAGCGAGCCGCCTGGGCCGTCGAGGGCGTCCTTGACAGCGGCGGCCGATGTCGCCGAGAGCGCGGCCTCGCGGGCGTCGTTGAGGGCGCCTTGGAGCCGGGCGTTGTAGGCGTCGGCGAGGTCGTGGCCGGCGCGGACGCGTCCCCGGGCCTTGTTCCAGTGCCGGGGCTCGACGTAGATCCCGGTCGAGACGAGGGTCGACTTCCGGTTGGCCGTGACGCGGACGTAGACCGGGGCGGTCCCGTCGGCCTTGGCCTTCGAGGCTTTCTGGTAGAGCGTGGCGGTGACGTTGGACACGGGGCTGGTGTTGGACCCGGGTCCAACATTGGGTCCAACAAAGTACGTCACCGAGTGCGAGACCATGTTGCTCTCACCTACCTAAACCACGCATTGCGGGACTATGTGCTACATAGTGCGAGAACGAGATGCACAGAGTAGCACAGAGTGGAATCCCTCACCGCCCACTGCTCCTGTATCCATGTTGTTGGGAGACATAGGTTACGTGTTTCCGGGTCCACCACGTCGTCGAGGTCTCCGCGCGTGATCGTTCACGGTCTGTCGGTGAGACCGGGTTCGCAGCTCTTCCGCTTCCGCCAGGGTACGCGTGAGCGATCTCGCCTTCGAGGACGGATCATGTCCAGAGTAGTTCGGACACCGGCCCAGAGGCCTTCGGGAACAGCGGACGTGCCCACGACTCGGCTCCGGTTGAGCTTCGCATTGGGGCCGGAGGGCGCAGGCCTTTTCCTTACTGGCGTGACGGTCTGTTGACAGCAGCGTCGGGTACGATTGCCGGCCCCAGCCGAAACGCGAACCGTGCACCTCGTCCCAACTCAGACGAACGACAGCCTCACGAGGGCGGCAACCGTAGCCGCCAACGCGCTCGCCGAGGCCCACACTGAGGAGGAGCCACAGGCGGAGGGCGTAAGAAGAGCCGTCCTGCAGCTCGGCTTCCTCGAGGCCGAAGCCGACCAGAGAGGCGACCTCGAGGCCGCGCGCATCTACCGGCGTGCCGCTGCGCAGACCGAGCGCGTGTACGGCTAGACTAAGCGTGTACGGCGGATAGCTACGCGCACGTCTCAGGAGCCACCTGCGGTGCCGCGACCGACAGCGTGAACCGTGAGCCTTCCCCGAGTTGGCTCTCGACCGCGACCTCGCCGCCAAGCAACTCCGCCACCCGGCTCACGATGACGAGCCCGAGCCCGTTGCCCTCGTGCGTCCGCGCGTGCCCCTCGGAGGCCTGCTGGAACGGGTCGAACAGCCGGTCTCGGACGTCGGGCTCGATCCCGATCCCCGTGTCTTCGACCTCGACCGTGAGCCGGTCGGCCTCGAAGCTCGTTCGGAGCGTGACCGAGCCTCGGTCGGTGAACTTGATCGCGTTGCCGAGCAGGTTCGACACCGCCCGGTCGAGCAGCCCGGGGTCAACGAGCACCGCCGGCAGACCGGCCACGGCGGCGTAGAGATTCAGGCCCTTGGCGTCGGCGAGCGGGACGAGAGAACGGACCGTGTTGATCAAGTTCGCCTGCACGTCCACCGCGACAGGACGCGGCTCCATCCGCCCCGCGTCGATCTGGGCCAGGTCGAGCACGGAGTTGAGCGTGGTCATGAGCCGCTGGCCGCCCCGGTGGATCGAGTCGGCGACGTCGCGGAGGTCGTCGGGTGATTCCTCGGCCAGGAACTCGGCGTTGCCGAGGATCGCTGTCAGCGGCGTGCGGATCTCGTGGCTCATGTTGGCGAGGAACGAGGCCTGGAGCCGGGCCATCCGCTCGGCCTCCTCTCGCGCTTTGCGCTCGACCTGGTAGCGGACGGTGTCGGTCACGTCGGTGAGCGTCCCGGCGGATCCGCAGAAGGCTCCGGCTGAATCGAACAAGGCCCGCCCGTGCACCTCGAAGTGGCGTACGGACCCGTCAGCACACGCGAACTGGACGCGGAGGGAGTTGTCCGAGGGGCCGTCGTCGGACGTGCGGCTCACCACCACGGCGAACCAGCTCGCGAGCGCCTCGGCGTCCTGTGCGACGAAGTCGAGGAAAGAGCGCCCGAGCATGCTCTCGACCGCGTGCCCCGTGTGGTCGGCCCAGGCGCGGTTGAGGTAGGTGTAGTGGCCGTCCGCGTCAGTCTGGAACACGACGTCCGAGAGCTCCGCGAGGACCGTCCGGTGACGCCGTTCGCTCTCGTCGAGGGCGTGGTGGAGGCGCGCGTTCTGGAGTCCGACCGCGGCCTGGTCCGCGATCGCTACGGCGACCCGCTCGGCGCGCGCGTCGAACACGTCCGCGTCGGGGTGGCCGAACAGGAACGTCCCGACCGGCTCACCCGCCGAACTCGCCACCGGGACCACGAGCAGGCTTCGAACCGTCGTCGACGCCCGGGCCGCCTCCTCGACCCACGCCAGGTCCGGGTCTTGTCCGACGTCCGCGCAGCGACGGAGCGTCCCGAAGGCGGAAAGGATACGGGGCGTCGAGTGGAGCACGGCGAACTGCTCGGCGAGCTCCGGCTGCACGCCGACGGCCGCGAACAGGTACGCGTCGCCGCTGCCGGGTCGGTAGAAGAAGCCTCCGTAGACGGCCCCGGTCGCCTCAACCCCGGCCTCGACGACGGCCTGCGTGAGCCGGTCGGGGTCGAGCTCAGCCGCGAGTGCGGAGTTGACGGTGAGGACCGACGCGAGCGCTTCGGCCTCGGCGACGGCGACGGCCTCGGCGGCCTGGCGGTCCTCGAGCTCGGCCTGGAGCGCGATCTCGGCCTCGACCGACGCGACCAACGCCTCGATCGACTCGCGGTCGCTGGCCGTCCACGAGCGGGGTCGCGAGTCGATCGCGCAGAGGGACCCGAGCGCTTCACCGGTCGGGGCGTGGATGGGGACGCCGAGGTAGGCCACGACATCGAGGTCCGCGATGGCGTGGTTCGTCTGGAGCACCGGGTGCTGCCTTGCGTCCTCGATCACGAGGGGCGTGTCCTGAGCCACGACGTGCTGGCAGAACGAGTGCGAGAGGGGCGTCTCGCGCTCGGCTGCTGTGGGTTCGGGGAGGCCGACTTGGGACGTGAAGTACTGGCGGTCGGCGTCGACGAGCGAGACGAGGGCGACGGGGACGTCGAGGACCGTGCTCACAAGCCTCGAGATGCGGTCGAAGCGGGCGTCGGGGGCAGCGTCGAGGAGACCCGTGCGAGCGAGGGCGTCGAGTCGGTCGGGAGCGAGGACGGCGGCCGCGCACGAGGGGTAAGGTCCGGACGCCATGGGCAGAGGGGAGACGTGAGTCGAGAGTATCGATCTCGGTCGGATGAGCTAAAGCTCCGTTTCCCGGAGACCGTGACGCCCTCGGTCTCGACATCGCCTACCTCTCGGGCATCCTCCCGATCTCACCTACCGGTGAGGCATAGCGGTAGGGCGACGACCGAGTCCTCTTGAGACACGAGCGTCGCAGCTTGCTCCACCTTCTGCCGGTTCATGGCCGGCGGCCGTCCACCCTTTTCAACCTCGAGCTCGAGCGGCCTCGAGGCCGGTACTCGCCCGCTCACGTCTACGGCTCCCCCTCGCCTGTGCTGGGGACGGGGCGGGCCCTGGTAGCGACTAGCGACCTCGCACTCATCCGCAACGACTGCGCCTGAGTCCAGCGCTCGTAGGGATGATCCGGGCCAGGACTCGCCGAGGGTCTTGTCCTAGCAACCGACCCTCCCGCTCGTAGGAGCGGTACTCCAATGACCGTGTCGAACCGTCAGCCGTCGATCACGGCTGGTATGGGTGTGTGATGGGTCTGGGGTCTGGTGCAGCTCGACTGAGTCACAGGCCCACGTCTCCTTTGTTCGGGCTCGAGATGAGACTGACCCAGTCCTATCGGTGTCGGCTGCATTCGCACAGGCCAGCCTCTTGACCGACCACGCCGATGATCTCGCCGGCGACACGGTCGAGGCTTCCAGCTCGGCCACGAGCGCGGAGTCGCCGACGCAACGCGAGCCCGTTGGCACGCCCCCGAGCACCGGGACAACCAACTAGGACACAGCGCAGCGTCCGACGGGCGCGGTATCCGCTGCGAGCCGCAGTCGGGCATCTCAGCAGTGAAGGTGGCGTAGTCTCCAGCGTCCCCTCGACCACAATGACGGCCACCATCCACGACGTCGCTCGCCGAGCCGGCGTCTCGATCTCGACCGTGTCCCGCGTCCTCAACGGGTCATCGCCCGTCAACGACGACAAACGGGCTCTCGTCCTCGAGGCCGTCAAAGCGCTGGACTACGCCCCAAACCCCGCCGCCCTCAGCCTGTTGGGCAAGCGGACCGGCGGCATCGGTGTGCTCCTCCCGTTCGTGACGGGCGAGTTCTTTTCAGAGCTGCTCAGTGGTCTCGACGAGGCCGCCCAAGACGCCGGCCGATTCCTCGTCGTCTCGACGTCCCACTGCCGGACAGAGGAGTTCCGGCGCGCTGCACGCGCCCTCGACAAGCGTGTCGACGCCCTGATCGTAGCCGCGCCCGAGACGGAGTCGATCAGCGCCGCTTCGATCTTGTCCACCGGCGTGCCCGTGGCCTTCCTCAACACCCGGCCCGACGACGCCCTCGAGGCCGACGTGTTCAACTTCGACAACTACGGGGGAGTCCGCGACCTCACGGGCCACCTCCAAAACGAGGGGCACCGTCGGATCGCGTACGTACGGGGACCCGCAGAGGCCTGGGACGCCCAGGAACGCGTGCGTGGTTACCGCGATGCCATGGACCACGCCGACCTCGAGGCCACTGAAATCGACGGCGGCTACAGCCGGGAAGCAGGCCACGCGGCCGCCGCCCACCTCTTGGCGATGTCTCCTCGGCCGACCGCCGTCATCGGAGCCAACGACTACTGCGCACTGGGCCTCATGAGCGCGCTTCACCAAGCCAACGTCGCCGTACCCGGCGAGATCTCCGTCTGTGGGTTCGACGGCCTCCCCAGCACGGGGTACACCGTGCCTGCGCTAACCACCGTCCACGTTCCGATCCGAGAAATTGGGGCGCGGGCCGTCCGCCGGGTAGTCTCCAGGATCAACGAGAGAGCCGATCCGGAGCCCTACCGGCACGAGGTCGCTCCGGTCACAGTCGTCGTACGGGACTCGACGACCCCTGCCGACGCCGAGGCGCTCACCTAGGGCGATTCTCAATGCCTTTTGACCTAGCTGGAGTAATGGCGGAACTGTTCGTCGCGAAAAGGTTTTCTACATCCTATCTCGGAAGCCCTTCCACCCCCCGTCCCACCACTGACTGACCCATGCTACCCTCCCTCTCTTTCCGTACTCTGCTCGTTGCGCTCGCGGGGTTCGCACTGTCGACGACTCCGAATGCGCAGTCTCCCATCCTCGTGATCGATGACTTCGAGGATCAGGATCTCTCGGAGTTTTTCGTGTTTGCCGGTGGGGCAGAGCCTGTCCTCACCATTAATGACACCGGAGCAGACGGGACGGCTGCCAGCCTCCAGGTCGACATCGACCCCGCCACGTACGGTGGGTTTGCGGGGTTCGGCCGGGACCTCCCCGGTGCTCCTGTCGACGCGTCGGGAGTGGCAGATCCGTACCTAGTCTTCAGCGCTACGGTAGATGGAACGGCGACGTTGGAGATAAACCACCAAGCAGCCGGCGGCGCAGCGAACGGCGAGATCCGGAACGCCCTCCGGTTCGTCGAGCGCGACCTGGCCGGCTTCACCGAGTACGCCCTCCCGCTGGCGTCGTTCTTCCAGACGGAAGCTCCGCTCGACGTGAGCGCGATCCAGAACGTCGTGTTCGCCGTGATCGACGCTGTCGCAGGTGGCACAACCGATGCAAACCAGGTCAACCTCTTGGTGGACCAGATTCGTCTCGTCGATGGGATTTCGTTCAACAGTTCGATCTCCGCGCTCGACTTCGACGACGGTGACTTTGCAGATACAAACGACTACTTCTACTTCCAGGGCGGAGAGGGCATTAGCGCCACCGCGTCCACGGACACTCCCGATGGCTCGGCGAACGCCTTCTCAGGATCGATCGACGGCGACGACTTCGGCGGGTTTGCCGGATTTGGCCGGACGCTTCCGGGCGGCCCCCTCGATGCGTCATCGGGGACGTCGTTCAACTTCTTCTATCGCGCAAACGGCCCCGCCGTCCTCGAGATCAATCTCCAGAGCGGTGCGGCCGTAGGTGGCAGCGAGAACCGCGAGACGCTTCGGCTGAGCGATACGGGTGGCGACTACCGCGCGGTGAGCCTTCCGCTAGAAGCGTTCATCCAGACGACGGCAGCACCAGCGGACATCTCGGACATCTTCAACGTCGTATTCACGTTCCTCCAGGTCCCCGGCGATGGGGACGCGGGAACGTCCGAGTTCGAGTTCGCCATCGACGGCGTGGGAGTCGGCGCGCCGTCCCTCCCCACGTCCCAAGAGCTTCCACCTGCGCTGGCAAAGGCTCCGTCGGTATTCCCGAACCCGACGGCCGGCGCCGCGACGGTCGCGTTCGACCTCGAGGTCGCCTCCGCGGTCTCCATCGACGTCATCGACCTGCTGGGCCGCCGCGTCCTCGAGGTCGCCGACGGCGTCCGGGCTGCAGGACCGGTTCGCCTGGCCGTCGCCACCGACGATCTCCCGGCCGGCGTTTACGTCGTCCGCGTCCAGACCGACGGTGGAATGGCCTCGACGCGCTTGACCGTCGTCCGCTAACGACCCCGAGTCGCCGCCGGGGCAACGGCCTCGGCGGCGGCTCCTTCTCTGACCGACCTCGATGGAGCCTCCGACCCGCTCGCGATTCGTCCCGGTTCGCACCCTGTGCGCGCTCGCGCTGAGCGTCGCGCTCGGAGCGGCGGCTGGAGCGCAGGCGCCTGCCGTGTCACCTCCGGCCGAGCCGCCCTCGAGGATGGCCGACGCCGCTCCCATCACCATCGAGGACGCGGCGGTCGCCCTCGCAATCGTCCTCGAGGACGACGCGTTCCCGCTCTCGACCGACCTCGAGGAGGAACCGAAGCAACGAGAGGTGGCGCCCGACCTCGAGGTCGGACCGGACACGACGGAGCTGGCGGGTGTCTTCGAAGGCGAGGACTGGAACCGCGTCGGTGCCGCCGAGCCCGACACGGTGGCCGAGTTGCGCGAGCGGCCGGTCTCGCTGACCGCGTTCGGGTACTACCGGCTGTTCTTGTACGGCCGGGACTTTAGCGAGGCGTACCCCAATCTGGCCCCGTTCGAGCGGGTCTACGGCGTCGGGGATGGGTATCGCGAGCCGGCCATGTCCGTCACCGTGTTGGGCCGGCCGAGCGGGCGCGCGAGCTTCGCGACGGAGCTGTTCGTGTTCACGCCCTACGACGGCATCGAGTCCGAGAACGACATCGTCTCGCTCAACCTGGGCGTCAACTTCTACGGCAACTTCCGCACCGAGGTTGGCAACTACGGCGTCCGCGCGGGCGGCATCCACTGGTACAACCTGAGCCCGTTCACGATCGGGGTCTACCAGGTCCTCGACCGGTTCTCGATCTTCGACCGGACGCCGTGGGAAGGCGTCGACGGCATCGACAAGTACCAGCGCTACTTCACCACAGGCTCGAGGGCAGTGGGCGACGAGCGGTGGAACTACCAGGCCTTTCAAGGCCTCATTCTGGACGGGCGCAGCCTGCCGGGCGACCTCGACTTCGACGTGTTCTGGGGCAAGACCCAACCGAACGGTGGGCTTCCGGGCGCCCTGACGGAGCCTGGCGAGACGGCGCCCGGTGACTCACCCATCTACACCGGGCTGAGTGGCGAGGCGCGGTCGCTCCCGTCGTTCATCGTCGGTGGCAAGGTCCAGCGCGCGTTCGGCGACGACACCTTCGCGGCCTTCAACTCGATCACGAGCTACCGGACGCTCGACAGCTTGTCGGGCGAGCGGCGGCAGTACCAGGTTCACACCGCGCAACTGGCGACCGAGGTGGCCGGCGTTTCGCTGAGCGGTGAGTTCGGCGCGAGCCTGTACGAGAGCCCTGAGTACACGTCGCCATGGGGCGAGGCGCTGATGGCCCGCGCACAGACGACGGCTGAGACGACCCAGCTCCCGCTCGACGTCCAGGTGTACCAGGTCGGACGCCACTTCTTTAATGAGAACGGCGAGATCGCGACCAACAACAACCCCGAGATCCGGGCCGACCCGCGATGCACGGTCCCAGCCGGCGGAGGCTCGGCAGGCGGTCTCATCACCCAGGTCAACCAGCTCGCGCACAACCGGCGCGGCATCAACGTCAACACGCGCCTCGGCGCCGGGCCAGCCGAGTTTGGCGTTGGATGGGGACTCGCGCACGAGCTCGCACCGACGACCGACCAGGTCTCGTACGTCCACCGGATCAACGGACTCGCGTTGTCCCGCGTCTACAACCCGTTCCCGGCCGAGGCGGTCTGCGCGACCCAGTTCGGCCCGAACGCGCGCAAGTTCTCGTTCTTCAGGGGCGTGTTCGAGCGCGTCCCGCTCACCGACGTCGAGCCCGTCACGGGCCTGCCGACCAACCGGAAGTACTTCCACGCCGTCGACTTGCAGGGCAAGCTCGGCCTGAACGTTCTGGGCCGACCGGGCTACCTGTTCTACCTCGGCAGCTTCGGCTCCGCCAACCCGACGCTGCGCCCGCTCCCGACCGACGACGACACGTACATCTTCGTCCAGTACCACGAGCTCGACGCCTACCTCGAGGTCGCGCCCGGCTTCGTGCTCGCGGGCTACCTCGGCCTCGAGGACGCCCAGGGCGGCCGGTTTACCGAGCTCGGAGAGGAGACCGGCCAGCCTCGCAACCAGTTCGGACGGGGCATTGGTCTCGGATTTGACTGGACCGTTGCCCAGGGCACGGGCCTGTTTTTCCGCCACCGCTGGTTCGACTTCGAGGACGAAAGCTTCCCCGACGACACGTACGCCGGGACCGAGACGACCCTCGAACTCAAGGTCTTTTTCTAGACGCCCATGCACGCATTCCGCTCGGCGCTCTTGGCGTCGCTCCTGCTCGTCCCCGCCGCGCTCGCCCAGGACGCGCCGCAAGAGACGGACGTCCGGCCTGGCGTCCAGTTCAACGGGCTCGGCCGCGCCTTCATCCAGGAGGCCGACCTGGGCGGACGGGTGATGGACACCGACACGACCACGGCGGGGACGCTGGCCGACGGCGAGTTCGTCCTCGATCTGGCCGTCAGTGCCCAGCCCAACCGGACGACGGAGGTCCAGGGCGTGCTCCGGTTCCGAAACGAGTTCGGCGGCTTCTTCGGAAGTGGCGTCACCGTCGAGGTCCGCGAGCTGTGGGCGCGCGGCGTCGTGGCGAACGCGCTCGCGTACCGCCTGGGTGACATGGACCTGGCGCTGACGCCGTTTACCGTTTTCTTGCCTGAAGAAGACGGCCGCGTCAACACGCCCGAACTGTTCGAGCCCCAAAAGGAGGTCGTCTACTACGAGGAGTTCTACACGGGCCAGAACGAGCGCCGCTTCCAAGGCGGCCGGTTCGATTTCGGCCTCGACGTGTCGCGCGGCTTAGAGGCCGTCGAGGTCGGCGGCTTTCTCGCCCGGCTCCGCCCGACCGACTTTACCAACACGCCGACGCGCCTGATCGGTGGCGGCCGGATCGGCGCGACGACCCCGACCATCGGCTCGTTCGGGTCGCAGGTGCGGGCCGGCGTCAACTACGTCAGCGTCTGGGACGACCTCGAGTCCGGCGACGCCAACACCGGCATCCGCAACCACGTCGTCACCGTCGACGCCGACGTCTCGCTGCTCGACCGCGACGGGCTGTCCGTCTCCCTCGTGGGCGAGGGCGGCGGGTCGGTCGCCAAGCGGTCCGAAGAGCTCGACCTCGAGGGCGAGGCAGGCGGCGGGATGGGCAACGTAGAGGGGTCCGACCTCGAGGACGATCTCGAGCCTGGCGTCCTTTTCCGCGAGGCCGACACGTTCATCGAGGCCGGCATCCGGGCCGAGCTCGCGTCGCGCGACCTCGAGGCCTCGGCCTTGTTCGTCAACGTCGGGCCGGACTTTTTCAGCGCGGCCGCCCAGAGCAAGCGCGTCGACTACACACGGTCGCGGGGCTTGTTCAACCGGATTGGCAACGACCGTGATCAACGCACGATCGGACTGTTCGACCTGACGCGCGACCCGTCCATCTACACGTTCCGGCTCGAGGACCAGCTGATGGCCTACGACCCGCGCTATGGGAACGTGCTTCCGTACGGCCGGGCGACACCGAACCGCCGAGGTGTCCGGCTTGCCGCCGCGTTCGAGCCTGAAAGCGGCCCGGCGAGGGCCGAGATTCTGGTCGCGCTCTTGCGAGAGATCCGAGGCCAAGGAACGACGGAGCTCAAGGACTTCGCCCTCGTCCGCGCCGCCGCCGACGTCTCGCTCTCGCCGCTCATCGGCTACAGCCGCGGACTTGGCGTCACGCTCGGGCTTCAGCTCGAGAACACGAGCCGTGGCGGCGAGCCCATCGAGGCCGTCGACTTGTCGTCCGTGCTCATCGAGGCCGGGCTGACGGCCGAGATCTACGACCGGCTCGACGCCCTCGTTGGGCTCAAAACGCGGACCTCGAGCGGGCGCGACTACGTGCCGCAACTCAGGGAGTTCAACGACGTCCGCGACTTCCCGGCCCCGTTCGTCACCGACGACTCGGAGCTCCTGGCCGGTGCCGGCCTTCGCTACCGGTTCGGCGATGACATCTTCCTGACCGTCCAGTACCAGCGCTACACCTATGGCGCCGACGCGACGCCGGACGACGACTTCTCGATCGGGCAGGTGTTCGCGCTCTATTCCATGGACTTCTAGCCCGATGCTGCGACACC